>NZ_JBFUIB010000099.1:0-11381 GCF_056402095.1 Peribacillus sp. P4_C12 | reverse complement strand
CTTAAAGTTCTCATTTGCTTTCAAATCCGGATAGTTCTCGACGACCACCAAAAGACGGCTTAACGCCCCACTCAGTTCTTGATCTGCATCAATGGCATCTTTCGTTGAATTAGCACCTGCCAACTTCGAACGTGCATCACTGACCGCTTTAATGGCTTCAGTTTCGTGCGATGCATAACCTTTTACCGTTTCCACAAGATTCGGAATCAAATCTGCTCTTCGTTTTAATTGGTTATCTACCTGTGACCACTTATTGTCGACGTCTTCATTGGCACTTACAAGACCATTGTAAGAAGAAACCCCATATATGACAATTAACACGACAACAACTAATCCTATAATCCATCCCTTTTTCATCCAAATCCTCCTTACTCTTTCTGCACATATAAACTATATTCTATATTAGTTCCACTAAAACTATGAATGTTAAACAAAATTTATCCAAACCAGGTAAAGAACCAGATATTATCTCCACCTACATAAAATCATAAGGTGTGACATTGCCCATCCCAATCATCGGATCTTCATGCATCAGTATGTCAAAATAACTTTCCTCTTGCATTGGCAACTCTGCAGATTCAGCTGGCATTCCTTCATCATTCAATGTTTCACGAAGTTTTTCAAGTAATGTAGTTTTCCGGCGCATCTCATCATTGCGCTCGATACCTAAACGGAAAGCATCTTCTTCACCACAAAGTATCAAGAAATTCTTGCTTCGGGTAATCGCTGTATACAATAGATTACGTCGGAGCATCCGATAATAACTTTTTACAACAGGCAAAATCACAATGGGAAACTCGCTTCCCTGCGATTTATGGATTGAACAGCAATACGCGTGGGTAATCTGGTTCAAATCCTGCTTCGTGTAAGTTACTTCAATGCCTTCAAACGATATAATGATCTTATCGACATGATCAGTATTTTCCTTCGCAAACAAAATTGACACAATTTCACCCATATCACCGTTAAAGACGCCTTCTTCCGGCTGGTTCACCAGTTGAAGCACTTTGTCTCCCGTTCGGTAGATCACGTCTCCAAACTTGATTTCCCGCCTCTTTTCATTCACATTGCTATTAAACACTTCTTGCAGCATTTTATTCAATGCATCAATCCCGGCAGGTCCTCTATACATTGGGGCCAGCACTTGAATATCTTTGGCAGTGAAACCCTTCGTCCTGGCATTCGCAACAACTTTCTCAATAACCTGAGCGATTTGGTCAGTCTTACAGCGAATGAACGATCGATCTTCCTGCTGCTTCGTAACATCATTTGGAAGCCGGCCTTTTTTTATATCATGGGCCAGTTCAATGATTGATGAACCATCCGCTTGACGATAAATATGCTCAAGACTGACAGTCGGCACACAATTCGAAGCAAGCAAATCCTTTAGCACCTGTCCCGGTCCGACTGAAGGCAGCTGATCTTCATCACCAACTAAAATCACTTGGCAATTTTCCGGCAAGGCTTTAAACAATTGATGAGCTAACCACGTATCCACCATAGAAACCTCATCAATAATGACAATGCGGCCTTCTAACTGATTATCTTCATCATGGGAAAAGCCTTCACTTCCGTTCCATCCGAGCAAGCGGTGAATCGTAACAGCGGGAAGCCCCGTCGATTCAGCCATGCGTTTCGCTGCACGTCCAGTAGGTGCCGCAAGCACAAATGGGAACGGATCGCTGCCCTCTTTTTTATAATCGTTAATGTCCATAGATACACCATGAAGTTCGGCATATAACTCGACAATCCCTTTGATAACCGTTGTCTTCCCCGTACCAGGTCCACCCGTCAGAATCAACATAGGCGACTGCAGGGCTGTTTGTATCGCCTCTTTTTGGGCTGAGGCATAGGAAACATTTAGACGCTCTTCCAGCTTACCAAGTGCCAGTAAAAATTCCGATTCTGGGAACTGGTCTTCATACTCGGTTTGTGCTAGCATCCGCTTGATGTTCATAACAATTCCCTTTTCAGAATAGTAAAGGGATGGCAGGTAAATTCGTTGATCTTCGACAACGATTTTCCCCGTCTCCGTTAATTCGATTATTTCCGAGGAAATGTTTGTGAACTCAATTCGATCGCGCTTATTTTCCTCAAGTAGCCGCTTGACAGCTTCCAACAGCTGCTCAGCTTCTATGTAGATATTTCCATCCTGCAGACATTGTGATTCTAGTGTATATAAGCACGCAGCCTTGATACGATCAGGATGGTTACCAGAAATGCCCAGCTGATGCCCAAGCTCATCCGCTCGCCCAAAACCAATTCCTTCGATATCCTCCACAAGCTTATATGGATTTCCCTGAACCATGGTGATTGTATCATGCTTATACATTTGATAAATCTTCATAGACAGCTGTGGACCAAAGCCATATTGATTAAGAGCAATCATTACCTGTTCCAGACCTTGATGTTCGACTAAAGTATCATAGAGACTCTTCGCCTTTTCCCCGGATAGCTTCGGAATATCATCAAGTATGGAAGGCTGAGCCAGAATTTTAGAAATTGCCTTCTCCCCGAGTGTTTCGACAATGCTTTCGGCTGTTTTTTTCCCAATACCTTTGAACAGTTCACCAGATAAATAACTGACGATTCCTTCCTTGGATTGGGGCAAATCCTTTCGAAAATGCTCGACATGAAATTGAAGACCAAAACGTTGGTGCTCTTTCATTGCTCCATAAAAAATATACGTCTCATCCTCATGCATCCTCGGAAAATAACCCGTGACGACCGCTTCCTTCTCGTCATAGTTCAAATTCGTTTCATTCACACGGATTCTTACAACCGAGTACATATTTTCTTCATTATGAAAGATCGTCACTAAATGACTTCCTTTCATAAACATTTTCTCTTCTGCAAACAAATCCATCGAATCTTGCTGGCTCAACGCTTCTCCCCACCCTTCCATACATATGTCGTCTATTTATTCAGCATTCATTTCTTCCATCAATTTCTTACCGTGTGCCGCCAACATATGGTCTGGCTGTGCTTCCAATGCTTTTTCAAAATATGTTATCGCAGCTTGCGGATCTTCACGGTACCCTGCAAACGCAACCCCTAAATTATAATAAGCATCCGCATGGCCTGGATCCTGTTCAACCACTAAATTCAATTGATTGATCAATTCATCATACAGTTCCGCATTTGCTAGGCAAAGCGCATACTGGAACCTTGCATCCACATCCTCAGGACTCAATTCCACCGTTCTCTGTAAATAAGGCATAGCCAATTTCGGTTGATCTAACGCCATCAACGTCAATCCAAGCATAAAGTAAGCATCGCTGTTCTCAAGACCCAAACGGATTGCTTTTTCAAACATATCTTTCGCTTCGACTAATTTAGCATCTGATTCGTAGTATAAGTTCCCTAGCGAATAATAAGCAGCTGCTGCATTTTCATCAAGCTCAATCGCCTTTTTATAAAACTTGATGGCTTTTTCCGTTTCACCGACAGCTGTAAGTACATTTCCAAAGTTTATGTATGCAACCGGCTCCTTCGGGTTTTCTTCTATAGCCTCATTAAAAACTTTAGCCGCTTCTTCGTATTTTCCTTGTTGCATAAACTCAATACCTTGTTGATTTTTATCCATGATCATTCACGCTCCATTTTTATATTAAAAAGTATAGCATAAGCTAGCAGTGTAATTCAGACGTTGCTGTTCACAATCCAAAAGAAGTCCCCAACCGCAAACACAGCTGGGGACATGATTATTTTACCCTACGTAAGTCAGTTTTTCACCTTTTTTAAATACTTCATCAATCGTACCGCCACCTAGGCATACGTCACCATCATAGAAAACGACTGCTTGTCCAGGTGTAATCGCGCGGATTGGCTCGTCAAATATGACTTCGACATCGCCACTTTCCAATACTTTCACCGTAACGCCGCTATCCTCTTGACGGTACCGGAATTTTGCCGTACACGTAAATTCCGCTGCAGGTTTATGTTCTGCTACCCAACTGACATTCACAGCATTCAGGGAATTGGAATAAAGCACATCGTTATCAAAGCCTTGACACACATATAAAACATTGCGCTTCAAGTCTTTTCCCGCAACGAACCAAGGCTCGCCGCTGCCGCCAATACCAAGACCGTGACGTTGCCCGATTGTGTAATACATCAAACCATCATGCTTACCCATTACCTTGCCTTCCATCGTAACCATATCACCTGGTTGTGCTGGAAGATAATTGCTTAAAAATTCTTTGAAATTGCGTTCCCCGATAAAACAAATACCGGTTGAATCTTTTTTCGTTGCCGTTGCAAGACCCGCTTCTTTCGCAATTTCACGAACTTCCTTCTTATCAATGTGACCAAGTGGGAACATGACTTTTTCCAATTGTTCTTGAGTAAGCTGGTTCAAGAAGTACGTTTGATCTTTATTATTATCGACACCGCGAAGCATTTTATATTCGCCATCTCTGTATTCAACCTGTGCGTAATGACCTGTCGCTACATAGTCAGCACCAAGGCTTACCGCATGCTCAAGGAATGCCTTGAACTTAATTTCCTTGTTACACATTACGTCCGGATTCGGCGTACGGCCTGCTTTGTACTCATCCAAGAAATACGTAAAAACTTTATCCCAATATTGCTTTTCAAAGTTGACTGCATAATAAGGGATACCGATTTGATTACAAACGGCAATCACATCATTGTAATCTTCCGTTGCTGTACAGACTCCGTTTTCATCTGTATCGTCCCAGTTTTTCATGAAAATCCCAACTACGTCGTAGCCTTGATTTTTCAATAGCAGGGCTGACACAGAAGAATCGACGCCTCCTGACATCCCAACGACGACGCAGGTGTCTTGTGGTGCTTTATTCATTCTGTCACCTCATTTATTTAAAGAAAAAATTATTGTTGTACCAATCTTTTAACGATCTTCACGGTTGTTTCAGCAGCCTGCCTAACTTCCTGTTCGGTGTTGTTCAGACCGAAGCTGAAACGAATCGAATTCTTCGTCCGCTCCGAACCTTTTCCAATCATCGCTACGAGCACATGCGACGGTTCAATTGACCCAGCTGTACAAGCAGATCCACTTGATACCGCAACACCGGCTAAGTCCAGATTAACGAGCATCGATTCAACATTCGTACCCGGAAAACTAACATTCAGCACATGTGGCAGCGACTGCTCCATAGATCCGTTAATTTCATATTGTACATCCGCCTCGTCAAAGACGGCAAGCAATACGTCTTTAAATTGCAAGTATTGCTCCGTTTTCTTATCCATCATACTTTGAGCAATCAAAACCGCTTCGGCAAAGCCAGCAATTGCCGGCACACTTTCCGTACCAGCCCGGCGTTTACGCTCCTGTTCTCCGCCATATAAATGGGGATTCAGCTTTAACCCTTCGCGCATATATAAAAAGCCGACTCCTTTTGGTCCGTTGATTTTATGCGCTGATACACTCAGCAAATCCACGCCCAACTCGCGGACATCAATATGAATCAGTCCATATGCCTGTACCGCATCAGTATGGAAAAAGGCTTGATGATCTTTAAGCAGTTGTCCGATTTCAGCAATCGGCTGGATAGTCCCAACTTCGTTATTGCCGAACATAACCGAAACCAAAATTGTATCATCCCGCAATGCCGCTTTTAAATCGGCAATCGAAATAAGCCCCGCTTCATTCACAGGTAAATATGTGACCTCAAAGCCAGACTTCTCAAGGAATTGGCATGTATGCAATACTGCATGGTGCTCAATCTCTGTCGTAATGATATGCTTTCCCTTTTCTTTATACGCATTCGCAACCCCAATAATCGCCGTATTATCTGCTTCTGTTCCACCGCTCGTAAAAATGATTTCATTCCGCCCGGCCCCGATACTTGTGGCAATACTTAAACGCGCTTCATCTAAAACATGGCGCGCTTCCCGCCCGAACGCATGAATACTAGACGGATTACCAAAGTCATGGCTCATGACTGTCATCATCTTATCAATCACATTCGGATGCATCGGTGAAGTCGCAGCATGATCTAAATATATTCTGTTCACTTTTTTGTCGCCTCCATTAAAAAACGCAAGCGCCTATATAATAGGCGCGTTGCTAATCACTTAAATATAATACATATAAGAATTGATTTCACCAGTATCCTTGTAGTTCGCCAAATCCATCAACGTAGTATTATCCAATACATCCTTCACAGCATCACGAATCCGAATCCAAAGCTGACGTTTTACCGGCTCTTCATCCTCAATTCCCTCAACCGGAGTAATCGGTCCTTCCAATACGCGAATGACATCACCAGAAGTAATCTCCTGAGGATCTTTTGATAGGACATACCCACCATATGCACCACGAACACTCTTCACCAATCCTGCATTACGAAGTGGCGCAATCAGCTGCTCCAAATAATGCTCTGACAAACTATGCGTCTGAGCAATCGATTTCAAACTTTTCGGACCTTCTCCATAATGTTTAGCAAGCTCAATCATGATCGTTAAACCATAGCGGCCTTTAGTAGATATCTTCATTAATATACACCTCATATTATTTATCCGTTTATAAATTCTGTTGAAATTATAGCATATTCCCACTAGAAATGCATTCACCCGCCCTTCATTTGTCAAATTATCCAAATTGGAGAGGTAGGAAAAGAGCTTAAATATATTGCTCAAGGACGAATTATTCCTCGTGACGGACGAATTGTTCCTCGTGACGGACGAATTATCTTCTCTCAAGGACGAATTATTCCACATGACGGACGAATTAACTTCTCTCAAGGACGAATTAACTTCTCTCAAGGACGAATTATTCCTCGTGACGGACGAATTATCTTCTCTCATGGACGATTGTGCCGCTGACGGACGAATTATCTTCGTTGTAATACCAGCGTACATTTTTTAAAACGAAAGTTCTGTTCTTTGACACATTTATTTTTACTAAAAATACAGGAAACCTATCATTAATAGAGAATGTTTCTAATAAAAGATCGATAAGGAGTGGTTACATGATTATAAAAGATTGCGAGATACCTTTAAAAGTACAGATGATAGAAGCTCTAATGAGGCGCTTACCACCTGATCATGCTAAGCAACCGATATTAAACTTAGATATCAAAAAAATCAAAGCTGGATATAGTGGAGAATATAGAGTCTTATCTACTCTAAATGCCCTTCCTGAAAAAGAGTATCTTCTCTTTCATGACCTCCGTTTAATCGGATCACCCTTCCCCTTCCAAATGGACATTCTTATTCTTACTTCTTATTTTCTATTAATTATTGAAGTGAAAAACATGGCTGGTGAAATCTATTTCGACAACACATTCAATCAACTTATCCGCACAAATACAGATGGAAAAACGGAAGCTTTTGATGATCCAATTCTGCAAGTGAACCGGCAGCGCCAACAGCTGTTAGAATGGTTGAAATCAAAAAAAATCATCAACATTCCAGTAGAAACATTAGTCGTCAGTGCCAATTCGTCAACTATAATACGAGCTGAGAATAGAGATATTAATAGAAAAGTGATACGTAAAGATAGTATTCTTATAAAAATTGGAGAATTCAAAGAAAAATATAAAAAGAAAATCTTTTCAACTAGAGATATGAAGAGAATATCTACTTTATTGCTCGACGAACATACACCTTATATTCCAATGCTTTAGAAAGTTATGGAATTCCTATTAACGCCCTTCAAACAGGAGTGTACTGCCATAAATGCTATGCATTTTCTATGGAGAGGAGATTAAGAAAGTGGATTTGCCGCATATGTTTGCATTCTTCCCATGATGCTCACACCTCCGCACTTCAGGATTATGTATGCCTCGTTAAACCTACCATTACCAACAGCGAATTCCGGTAATTCCTCCAACTCAAATCTCCATCCAGCGCAAAAAAGTTATTAACTTCATTAAAGTTAAATCATTCTGGCCACACCAAAGGAAGAGTTTACTCTTTACGTTCGATTATTGAGGATAGGACGAAATAAATGGTGTGAAGGACGAATTATTTTCTTGAAGGTCGAATTAATTTGACCCACGGACGTATTTTCTTCCTGAAGGTCGATTTATTCCGACCCACGGACGAATTCATTCACTGAAGGTCGATTTATTCCGACCCACGGACGAATTCATTCACTGAAGGTCGATTTAAATACTAATTCAACTGCATTCACAGCATAATCAGAGCATTTTACCCTTTATTTGTGATACCTTATATAAAAAGGAGAGGTGCGCAATGAATATTAAACCGCTTGCTTTCCGGATGCGGCCTCGGTCGATTGATGAAATCATTGGGCAGGAGCATCTGGTCGGTGAAGGAAAGATTATCGCAAGGATGGTCAAAGCCAAGCAGTTATCTTCAATGATTCTGTATGGTCCGCCTGGAATTGGTAAGACATCGATTGCTAGTGCGATTGCCGGAAGCACGAAGTTTGCGTTCCGGACGCTGAACGCGGTAACCAATAACAAGAAAGATATGGAGATTGTCGCTGCTGAAGCGAAGATGTCTGGTAAAGTGATTTTGCTGCTTGACGAGGTCCATCGCCTTGATAAAGCGAAACAGGATTTCTTATTGCCTTATCTCGAAAACGGGATGATTACCTTAATTGGCGCGACGACTAGTAATCCTTATCATGCAATCAATCCGGCAATCCGCAGCCGGTGCCAGATTTTCGAGCTCAAATCATTGGAAATCAGCGATATCACAAAAGCCCTGGAACGTGCACTTCATGATGAAGAGCGCGGACTTGGTCAATATAAAACAGAGGTCGGCTTTGATGCCCTTACGCATTTTGCGACCGCTTCGAACGGAGATGTCCGCAGCGCTCTGAACGCCCTAGAGCTCGCTGTTATTTCCACCGAACCTGACGAGTCTGAAACGATTATTATAGATTTACAAATTGCCGAGGAATGCATGCAGAAAAAAAGCTTTTCACATGACAAGGATGGAGATGCTCACTATGACGTCCTGTCCGCTTTCCAAAAATCAATCCGTGGCAGCGATGTGAATGCTGCCCTTCATTATTTAGGGCGCTTGGTGGAAGCCGGCGACCTTGTCAGCATTGCCCGCCGTTTGGTCGTCATTGCTTACGAGGACATTGGTCTTGCTAATCCGCAGGCTGGCCCGCGAGCCCTCGCTGCAGTTGAAGCTGCTGAACGGCTCGGTTTTCCAGAAGCCCGGATTCCACTGGCCAACTCAGTTGTCGAGCTGTGCTTATCACCGAAATCAAACACAGCCTATATCGCGATTGACGCAGCCTTATCTGATATTCGCAGCGGCCATAGCGGTGACGTGCCTGACCATCTTAAGGATGCCCATTACAAAGGGGCAAAAGATCTCGGCCGAGGCATCGACTATCTATATCCGCATGACTACGAAAACGGCTGGGTGAAGCAGCAATACTTACCGAACAAACTGCGCAACAAAAAATATTATAAACCGAAAAAGAGCGGGAAATTTGAACAAGCCCTTGCCTCGGTCTATGAAAATATTGAGAAAAAGAAATAACTCCGGATCACATCAGACCCGGAGTTTTTTCATTGTGGAAAATGAAAGCTTTTCACATGTCTCATATTGACAAAAACCGTATCACCTTGAGCATTCACCATCTCAATGATGCTGTCTTGCAGATGATTGATTTTCCCAATATCCATCGGATTCCTACCTAAATTGAGCACGACCAGTTTATTGGTTAGCTTTTTTAACTGTTCCTCTAATGTCCGTGCCCAGCTTAAAGTAGAGACCTGAAGTAGTTGTTCACTTTTGTTCAAGCCGTACGGCCCTTTTTCTTCATCACAAACTGTAAGCCACTTCAAATGATCCATCGAGATGAACATCGTTTTAAAAACAGGTGAATAAAAGACGAAGTAGTTATTCATAATGCCAACGATATAGCCATAGACCGGATTTGTTTTAGCGAGTAAAATTTCAACAAACATGCCCTTCGCGTTCATCAACAATTTGCGGAACGACGTCTCACTGATTTCTGGATCTACCCCCCTCTCAATCTCCTCATCCGTTATTGGAAAGGAAAAATTTTTAATGTGCCTTAATGGAATGTAGCGGTACACTTTTCCCGTATACAGGACAATAATGTCCGAACTTGCTTCTATTAAAATCCCAACTACTTGAATATTACCAGAGAGTTCTAGTTCAATATACTGACCAATATTTTTAGATAACAAGTTGTGACCACCTTTCTATTTTATTGTTTAAAAAACTCAAATCCCACCAATAAGCCATTTTGTACAAATCATCCACAGGCAGGATGTAAAACTGTCAGTTAAACGCTAAGACTAGGCCTTTCTTATTTTGTAACCGGAATGCTTAGGCTAAATTACATTTGAATTGCCTAGCTTGGCCAATTTTTTCTGGAAATTAGTCATAACTGTGTTAGGGTTTCATCAGTGAGAAACAACATTTCAATCTCTCAATTCTATCCCGATGACCTTTACAGTATTAAATTTAGACCATTGTGGACTGCTATCGACGCGCTTGTAGCCACAGTAAAATCGCTCCTCGTAACCAGTAAAAGGGTTACACTTTTAAGAGTAATAGAATACATTTTCCATTACGAGCACTAGCGGCATGTCCACTTTCAAAAGAAGGCACAACAACTTTGTTGGTTGCTGTACCTGTATGGTCAATCTTCTTCTTTATAGATACCCTTCGATGCTTTAATCATATTTTCAAGCCACATTTGCTTAAATATATTTACACGACGACGACGACCCTCAGGTCTGACATCCTCTTCACCCTCAGGATCGACACTCTCTTCACCCTCAGCTGGATTTTCATTTAAATTATTTTCTTCTGTGGAGAATTCAATTGTACCAAATCCCTCGATAAGGCATTCAGTTGAATTGCCTTCTTCTGATGAGCTTTCTGTTGAACTACTTTCTTCTGATGAGCTTTCTGTTGAACTACTTTCTTCTGATGAGCTTTCTGTTGAACTACTTTCTTCTGATGAGCTTTCTGTTGTATTGCCTTCTTCTGATGAGCTTTCTGTTGTATTGCTTTCTTCTGATGAGCTTTCTGTTGTATTGCCTTCTTCTGATGAGCTTTCTGTTGTATTGCTTTCTTCTGATGAGCTTTCTGYTGTATTGMCTTCTTCCGATGAGCTTTCTGTTGAACTACTTTCATCTGATGAGCTTTCTGTTGTATTGCTTTCTTCTGATGAGCTTTCTGTTGTATTGCCTTCTTCTGATGAGCTTTCTGTTGTATTGCTTTCTTCTGATGAGCTTTCTGTTGTATTGACTTCTTCTGATGAGCTTTCTGTTGTATTGACTTCTTCTGATGAGCTTTCTGTTGTATTGACTTCTTCTGATGAGCTTTCTGTTGTATTGACTTCTTCTGATGAGCTTTCTGTTGTATTGACTTCTTCTGATGAGCTTTCTGTTGTATTGACTTCTTCTGATGAGCTTTCTGTTGTA
>NZ_JBFUIB010000098.1:0-11503 GCF_056402095.1 Peribacillus sp. P4_C12 | reverse complement strand
TGATAACATTTAAGTATTAAAAGCTATGACTATTAATCTATTTGATTATTATAGATATTAGTTATAATTAAGTGGAATCACGTGGTAAGGAGTGTAACAATGAAACTTTTCTTGAATTTAGTGCTAGGTGTAGTTATAAGTGTGGCAATATTTTTTCTATTATTAACTGCTTTTAGCGAAGATGTTGGACCATTTTTCATTATAACTGTTTTAATTGGTCTTGTTTTAGGACTACAAATTTATATTCTTAGTAAAATCAAAAACATTTAATGAGAAAAAATAGCTACCCTAGGGAGTTCTAAAGATAACTAAGAATCTCTAATTGAGTTTTTTCAAAACGTCTATCAAATGATAGGCGTTTTTATATTGTATTATTCCCCCAATATTTGAACAAATCAAACGTTTAGACTTCTAGTTGGTAACGCGATTAGATATTTAGTTAGGGAGGTAGGTGGTAATTGGCTTAGTACAAGACAGAAGCACAGAAGAAGAAGTTCTATCGTACCAGTGAATGGAACAAGCTAAGGCATAAAGCATTAGAGAGGGACAACTATGAATGCCAACAGTGTAAGCGTGAAGGCAAGGTGCATGTGGACTCTAAGAAAGTTGAWGGTGAAAGGAAGAGTATAGAGCTCAATGTCCATCATAAGTACGAGATTGAAGATTATCCGCAGCTAGCTTTGGTATTGGATAAMCTTACAACATTATGCCTGAACTGTCATAACAAAATACACAATAGAGTATTTGGAGACCAGAAAAAGAAAAAATGGGACGACGAGATGTGGTAACACCCCCCACCAAAAGTTTTTGTGGAATTAAAAAATCCCGGGGACCGGGGAGGGGGCTCTGTCGTCCAAAAAAAATTTAAAAAACCATTGCTATATTAGGGGGTTAAAAAAATAGAGGGGGGTGTAACAATATGTAGCAATGATTGGCGGTGCATTGGGTGCACTGCTTTTATTTTTTCAATCACTCGGTTATCAGGTTGAATGGTTCAATGAAGATACGATAAATTCATTCACTAACTTCCTAACAGCGATTGTGCCCCTTGGTTTTGCTTTATATGGAGTTTATAAGAATCAATATTTAGTAACCAAGAAAGCTCAGAAACAAGAAGAAGCATTGAAAAAACAAGGATTAAAATAAGCTGCCCATTGGGTGGCTTTTTATTTTAAATTAAAAGGAGACGATGGGATGCTGACTTTTTCCTATCAATCCACATTAACGCTGGTGGTGGAACAGGATACGAAGATTATATTTACACTTCAGCAAGTGCTATGGCAAAAGAATATCAATCCACCAACCATGTAGAAATAATGAAGCAAATTGATATGAAAGATCGCGGTAAAAAATCAGCTAACTATCAGGTGCTTCGTACTAGCTCTATGCCTGCAATTTTAACTGAATGTGGATTTATTGATAATGCTGGGGATGCAGCTAAATTAAAACAAATCGGAAATGATGGAACGGCTAATGTTTCTCCGAATCAGATGACTCTGGAAGACGTAACTGAAGAAGAAAATGGCCGATTCGAGGCTGAACCTGACACCCAAAAGGAGGATGACGATCCGTTCGCTACTGACCTAAGTGATGATGATTCATTAGAATAATTTGTTTGGCCCTAGGCTTCGGCCTGGGGAACCTCTTAGGGAATTGGGGGAAGACAATGAGCTTTGAACTACCTGAATTAGACAGAAAAGAAACCCAGAAAGCATTGGAAGAAACGCTGAAGAAATATAGATTATATAAATACTTATTATATGAAGAAAGAGAAGCTTCAGTCACATCAAGCCCAGAAGTAAGATATCATGGTCCTACTAACCAGACTGGTGATCAGACAGGAAGTATTGCCATTTATAACACTGACCAACAGACATATAGAAAAAATTTCTGTAAACGTTTAGAATGTGCTGTCAGTCGCTTACCTAAGTTGGAAAGATTTCTGATTGAAGAAAGATACATGCAAGAGGAGTCGGACTATCTGACAGATTACAATGTGTATTGTTTTAAGTTTCAACCGGCTATATCCGAAAAAACATACTCGAAAATTCGTTGGAAGGCTTTTTATAAAGTTGCATTAAATTTAAATATAGCTGTGTTAATAAATAAGGAGGTTTGATGATGGGGCTAATCAACAGAGACGAATATCCCGAAGCACTTGAGCCTAAAGACATTCAAGAAATACTTAAGCTAGGAAGAAGACAAACTTATGAGTTACTGGCTGATGCTCCATTCCGAGTACTAAAGGTCGGGAGGAATTATAAAATACCAAAGCATGTCTTTTTTAATTGGTTTGAAGGGAGTGGAATAAAGAATTAAAGCCGTAGATTTATTTCTTGCTTTTTTTAAAATACGTGATAAAATCTAAGCAGTTAAGTGGTTGAGAAACGGTAGGTTTTTGGTAGGAAACTTGGTAGGATAAGCGAGTTTTTGAGGTGATTAGGGGAAACATAATAAATCGCCTTTACTAATGAAATGCTGATACAAAGCTACTTAACGCACCTTTCGGAAACGAAAGGAAACTAAAAATTTTATAGGTCTATCTTCGGGGCGGGGTGTAATTCCCCACCGGCGGTGATGAAGAAATAATTCTTCTAAGCCCGCGAGCCTTACGGGGCAGGATTTGGTGTGATTCCAAAGCCGACAGTATAGTCTGGATGGGAGAAGATGGAGGTTCCTGATTGCGTTCAAACAGTCATTTACTGAACGTTTGTTTGATGAAACCTTTAATTTATCCCTTTAATTCGGTCGGAATTAAAGGGTTTTTTATTGAACATCAACATGATGAAGGAGCACTAACCTCTTTTTCGGGTAGATCAGAAAAAGAAGGAGAGAGAACTATGAAAAAGAACAAAGTGAATAAAATGGTCACACTGGCAATGTTGGGAAGCATTTCATATCTATTGATGCTTTTGAATTTTCCGTTTCCAGGATTTCCACCTTTTCTGAATGTTGATTTTAGTGACATTCCAGCACTGATGGCAGCATTGATTTTCGGTCCGATGGCTGGAATTCTAGTTGAATTTCTTAAAAACCTATTGGATTTAGTCATGACAGGGACAATGACTGCTGTACCTGTGGGGCATATCGCTAACTTTATAGCAGGAATACTGTTCGTCTTGCCAACTTACTATGTATTTAAAAAAATCAATTCAAAAAAAGGGATGACTTTCGCTTTACTTGCTGGTACAGTTACCATGGCGGTAGTTATGAGTGTTTTAAACTATTATGTCTTTTTACCGGCATATACCTTCTTTATGGGATGGGATGCAATGTCAGCACCCGAGTCAAGGAAGTTCGTAACGACGGCAATCTTACCTTTCAATGTGATTAAAGGCGTGCTTATCACTTCTGTATTCATGTTGTTGTTTATTAAATTACAGACATGGATCAATAAGCAAGTATTATATAAAAATGCTTAATGGCATTAACTATAGAACACAAAAAACCGGATATTTATGTCCGGTTTTTTGTCTGTTTAATTTGGTTAGTAGGGGAAGGGATATAAGTAGCAAAAAAAGCCATTTTCGATTGAAAATGGCTTGTACCTTTATTCGAATTTTAGTGCATCCCCGTCAAATGCCTCGTCAGCAACTTTAATAGAATCTGTTGGACATCCTTCAAATGCGTCCATCATGTCATCTATAAGTACATCTGGAATTTCAACGATACCTTCGTTATCGTCAAGGGTAACAAATGCAATCCCTTCGTCATCATAATCATATATATCCGGTGCTGCTGCTCCGCAAGCTCCACAAGCGATACATGTTTCTTTATCAACAATTGTAAATTTAGCCATGAATATAACCCCTCCTAAGTTGATTAACAACTGATAATCTTTTTATTTCAGATTATTATCTCTTTCCTATTGTAAGACCGAATGCCAAACTTTTCAATAGAAATTGTATTGATACTAACTATTATGATGTGGAATGTCAATGATAAATATAGAAAATAGTATTTTGATCTTTGCTTTCATTCGTCATTTAGTCACAATTTCTTATGGTATTTATCATTAAAAACGGCGATTTTTGCAGTTTTTTGATACAATAGGGTTAATTGGTTAATTGAAACAAGGATGTGAGTCCCATGAATAATTATCTACAAGTAATCATTCTATATGCAATAAAAAAATTTCAAGGCGAACGTTCTATTTATGCTATTTATCATATGCTACAGGGCAAAAAGTCGTCACAGACAATCCAGGATGCCCACTTATTCGGGTTAACGAATATTTTTGGGACAATACCTCGTTTTACCCGACAACAATTAAATCAAAACATTCAACTATTTCATGAGCATAATTTCATTGAGATAACCGATAAAACCGATGCTTATATAATCAGTGGCCAAGGCGGGAGAAAGTTAACCGATTATTTGAAGAAGAATCCTTTTCCAACATCCTTAAATGGCTGGAAATATCAAAATATCACCCCGATATTCTGGGGGAGATTAAACTTACTCATACAAACTATATCCCATATTGTCCACAATGAAAGACGTTTTTATCCTATACAACGAAACCCCAAAATCCAATGTTTTGTAAAGGAATTCTTACAAAACAATCGCCAGGACCGAGGGTTGATTGCGCAGCATCTTTATGAAGAACTGATATCGTTATTAGAGCTGCAAAGTAATTTAAAACGAGATATTTTTATTTTGAAATTAACAGGGGTAAACAGGATTGGACTTACGTTTGAACAGATTGCGAAAAGGAAAGATGTAGAAGAAGAGTATGTGCGCTTTACATTTCTTGACTCGTTACATCAAATGCTTGCGGAAATAGAACAGGTAACAGATTACCCTATTTTGGCATCCTTATTCAGTGATTGGCAAAGGAGTGGCAATCCTCATTTGACTCATTCTACACAAACGACATTGCGATATATTCAAGCAGGGAAAACTTTGTTTGAAATAGCAGAAATCCGCCGTTTAAAAGTCAACACCATTGAAGATCATCTTGTTGAAATTGTCTTATCGGATAAAAGCTTTCCAATTGCTGAATATGTATCCCATGAGGATGAAGGGGAAATCATCGCTGCAATTAAGGAACTCAATACCAAGCAGCTAAAGGCAATCAAACAGGAAGTTGATAATAAACAGATTAGTTTTTTCCAAATAAGGCTTGTACTTGCGAAATTGGGTAATGGATGATGAATTTAGAGCATGTCTTAAAAGAAAAATTTGGATTTGATAAATTCCGTCCAGGACAAAAAGAAGTGATTGAATCATTGATGTCTGGCTGTCATACTTTAGCGATGTTGCCAACGGGGTCAGGTAAGTCATTGTGTTATCAGTTGCCTGCTTACCTTTTGAATAAGACGACCTTAATAGTTTCCCCGTTATTATCTTTAATGCAGGATCAGGCAGATCAGCTCAAAATGAGAGGTGAAAAAAGTGTATTAACCCTTAATTCTTTTTTGACGTTAAATCAAAAAAGGGAGGCTTTCGATCGCTTACATATGTATCGGTTTATTTTTTTATCTCCTGAAATGCTTAGCCTTGAGGGTGTGATAAAGTCTTTAAAGACCTTAGAAATAGGTTTGTTTGTCATTGATGAAGCACACTGTATCTCACAATGGGGGTATGATTTTCGACCTGATTATTTGAATTTAGGAGAAGTTAGACGTGAGTTGAACAATCCATTAACGCTCGCCTTAACGGCAACTGCAACAAAAGAAGTGCGGAAAGATATCATTGGAAAACTCAATATCAATCAAGCTAAAGAAACCGTATCATCTGTAGATAGGGATAATATTGCCATACTTTCTGAGAGACTTTTCAGCTACGAAGAAAAGCTATTCCGTGTTCTGGAGCTTGTCAGAAAATTCACGGGGAGTGGCATTATTTATTTTTCATCTAAAAAGGTGGCAGAAGCCGTCACTGGATTTTTACAGGAAAACGGGGTAGATAGCGTCAATTTTTATCATGGCGGCATGGATCAGGACCAAAGAATGCTTATTCAGCAGCAATTCATTTCTGGCCAATTAAAAATAATATGCGCAACGAGTGCTTTTGGCATGGGTGTAAATAAATCGGATGTCAGATATGTTATCCATTTTCATATGCCCTCTACAATGGAATCTTATTTGCAGGAAATAGGTAGGGCGGGGCGTGATCGGAAACAAAGTGTAGCAGTCTTATTATATAGTGAAGGAGATGAAGGGCTTCCCCTTCATTTGATGGAACAACAATTGCCGTCCGATTTGCAAATAGAGGGTGTGTGTTCCTTCCTGAGCGAAGCACAAAAGATAGGAGCAAATTTGACTCTTTCTGAAAAAGAACAGCTGTCTCAATCTTTTTCCTTAAATGATATTCAGCTTCGTTTTTTTACACAGTTTCTTACAGGAAATCAGGATCCTTTACAGCATGTGGAAGAGATGAAAGAGTATTGTCAAAAGAGAAAGTCCCGGAATCAGGAAAAATTGCATAGATTTCTCAATTGGATATATGCTCAGGAATGTCGCCGTTTGGGAATTCTGAATTACTTTGATGAAAAGCAGCAAAAGTTGAATCCTTTCTGCTGCGACTTCTGTGGAATGGATGCGAATAAGATGATCGATTTATTGCCCGCAGTGAAGGTAGAACAAGTTAATTCTTATACCACTTGGAAACAGGAATTGGCTTTTATCTTATTAAAGAAGGAAAATTGGGATGAAAAATAAGCAAGCTGAATTAATAAAACAGCTAACAGATAAGCAGTTGCTATATAATTTGTTTCTTACACAAATTATTCTCTTAACGTTAGCCTTTTTTTTAGGTATTATTTTATTTAATGAACGTTCTACTTTTTTCGAATTATTTATCTTCAATGACCTTAATATTTTGTTATTTGGTATCCCGGCAGGAATTATAGTCGTTCTATTTGATGTATTTATGATGAGAGTGACGCCATCATCCTATCAAGATGATGGTGGGATTAACGAACGCATTTTCAGTAGTCTGTCTTACTCGATGATTTTTGTTGTTGCTTTAGTGGTAGCGATAAGTGAGGAATTATTATTTCGTGGAGTGTTACAAACTCACCTTGGTTTACTTTGGACGAGTATTATTTTTGCTGCGGTTCATTATCGCTATTTATTTAATTGGTTTTTATTTTTAAATGTTTTGGTTTTGAGCTTCTTTATCGGGTTTCTGTTTGAATGGACAAATAATTTACTGGTGACGATCACGGCCCATTTTTTGATTGACTTTATCCTTGGAGTATTAATCAGGAGGAAAAAAGCAAAGCGGGTTGAGCAAGAAAGGGGGTGACCTATATGAATGATGTAAAAAAGAATGGGAAAGACAAAGATCAGGCTGGTGAACTTCGGACGCGAGTCGAACGTCAGAAGGCGAAGTCATCTCTGCCAAAGCGTAGCCAAGTCCATCAGAATAAAAAGAAAAAAAGTAAAGTGAAGATTAAGTTTCCGATGATTAAGTTATTATCGTTGTTTTTTATCTTGCTTCCGATAGGATTTTACAGTCTTAATACATATCTTCAAGAAAAACCTGAACGTCATACAAGAAGTGATCAAGTAGTGAACTATAATGAAAATGAAGACGCTGATAAAGAAACGATACCAACTACAGCAACTGCAGATGATTTAAAAGATAATGATTTGGAGAAAGAAGCAAAAAATTCAGCCAAGTCTGAAGCAGAGAAGAAGAAAGAAAAAGAAAAGCAGAAGGCTGAAGAAAAGGAACAAGCAAAGAAAAAGGCTGAAGAAAAAGAAAAAGCGCAGCAAGAAGCTGAAGAAAAGGCTAAGGCAAAGCAAATAGCTGAAGAAAAAGCTAAGGCAAAGCAAATAGCTGAAGAAAAAGCCAAGGCAAAGCAAATAGCTGAAGAAAAAGCCAAGGCAAAGCAAATAGCTGAAGAAAAAGCCAAGAAAGAAGCAGCAGAAGACAAAAAAACAACGGAAAGAGCACCAGCAGTCAAGCCAAATAAGGATGAATATAAGGTTGTCTTACATACTGTTAAAGCGGAAGAAACATTATTCCGAATTTCCATGAATTACTACAATTCACAGGAAGGAATTGCTCTAATTAAGGAGTGGAACGGCCTGAATGGCAATGAAATTTCCAAGGGCCAGGTTTTAAAAATTCCAATAAAGAAATAGAAATAATAATGAACACTCTGTCTTTTGAGGCAGGGTGTTTTTACTTTCATACAGCTTTTCTTTGTTCCGCAAAGAGGCTAATCATGCCTAGTTATTTATCATTTTTTTCTGGACAATCTCATATTATCACTTAAAGGGTAGTTATGAGGGGGAAAGAAAATGGAACCTACAATTATTTTATTGGATGAAAAAACGGATCAAGCAACAAAGCAAATGCTGCAGAACGTTGTAGATCGAAAAAAAAAGTTCGAGGCTCTAAAAAAGAAACATCTTCATAGTTTATGGGCAACAATGATTATTGCTGCTCTTTTTTTGGTTTATCTTTATTTTTATATTGTAGTTCCTTATTCCTATTCTTTTTTTAAGATGTTTAGTGTTTTTGTTGACCATTTCAGCCATTTTCTATTTTTAGCAGCAGCATTTGGGTTATATGGATATATGATATTAATTAAAAAGAAGCTTGATAAAGCTGAGAAGGAGTTTCAGTTGCTTCGTTGCGAAATCATTAATAAAAGTAAGCAGCTGTGGGAAAAAGAGGATGAATGGAAAAGTCGCCATAAGGTTTTTGAAATGATGAAGAAGAACTATGATATAAACTTATATCATGAAAATAAATGATTATTCGCTTTAAGAATATTTAATTGCGGGTAATATGGTTTTATGTTTATATGAAGGTAACTATTGCCATTTGTAGAGAAAGAAGGTTTAACGGAAGATGTTATTGGTATATGGATTATTTTTAGGCTTAATTCTGCTGTTATTTGCTACTGTTATACATATGTGGCGTACGGCAAATCAGGATAGGATAATTTTTCAAGACTTATATTTCAACGACTTTCCTGAAGGATTTGGCGATGTCCGGATTTTTTTTATATCTGATCTTCATCGACGGATCGTGTCGGATAAATTGATTGAGGAAGCCCGCGGTAAAGCAGATATGGTTATTATCGGTGGTGACATCAGAGAAAGTGGGGTTCCTCTGGAGAGAGTTGAAAAAAATATTTTGAAATTAAAAGGACTTGGTCCCCTTTATTTTGTTTGGGGAAATAATGATTACGAAGGAGACTTTCATGAGCTAGATGCATCACTTCTAAAGCATGGTGTGAAAATTCTGGATAATACAGCCGTTTCTTTTGAGTCCCAAAAAGGGGAGAAGTTTGCTCTCTTAGGTATTGATGATATATCAGTAGAAAGAGATAGGCTTGACCTTGCTCTATCAGATTGCAGAAATGAGCCATTCCGGATTTTGGTCAGCCATAACCCGCTAGTAAAAAAACAATTAACACCAGAACATCATATAAGACTTGTCCTATCAGGTCACACCCATGGAGGACAGATTCGGATATTCGGGCTTGGGCCATATCAGATCGGTAGTATAAAAAAAGAGGGTGACTGCTTGTACATGACGAGTAATGGTTATGGGACAAGCGCAGTGCCATTAAGACTTGAAGCGAAGCCAGAAACTCACCTTTTTACGCTAAAAAGAGGAAAACATACGCAAATTGGCGAAGCCGTGGAAAAGACCTATTAAGCTGCCTTCTTAAACAAGCATATCGAAATTTTACAGAGTTGAAAGAATCCACTATAATTTCAACAAATGAATGTTCTGTTATTGGAGGCTTTGTAAAACCATGCAAGAAGGTAAATATAATATTAAGGCAGTTTCAAAACTGCTAGGTATTCAGTCGGGTACTTTGAGGGCATGGGAAAGGCGCTATCAATTTATTGAACCTGTCAGAAATGATTCAGGTCACCGGCTGTATACAGAGAAACATCTCCAAACCCTCAAATGGCTAATCAATAAAACAAATCAGGGCTTCACAATCAGTCAGGCTGTTTCACTACTCGAAACTAGTACTGTAGCGACTGATGTTCCTGAAACAAAACGATATAATGAGCAATCTATAAAGTTAGCGGACGAGCTACTTGAAGCTCTCATAAGTTTCAATGAAAATAAAGCTCAAATGCTGATCAGCCAAGCTTTCAGTATGTATACGATTGAACATACTGTAGTTGATGTGCTTGGTGCCATACTTGTTCAGATTGGCGATATGTGGGAAAGAGGAGAAATTACTTCTGCTCATGAACATTTTGCATCTAACATTCTAAAGTCCAGAATTAGTTCCGTAATGCATATGATTCCAACAAGTGAATTTCTTCCTAAAGCTCTTACTGTTTGTGCCCCCGGTGAAAAACATGAATTCGGCCTGTTGATTTTTACAATCTTTTTAAAGCGAAAAGGATATGAAACGGTCTATTTGGGAGAATCCATCGCCGACAAAGATCTTTTTACCGTTTTAAAAATCATAAGACCATCCTACTTATTTATGTCTTGTTCACTTAATGAAAACCTCGTAGGAACCTTAAGACTTGTCGAAGAATTAAGCCGGGATTTTCCTGATTTGAAGGTTGGGCTTGGAGGAGCGGCACTGAACCATGTATCGGATGAAATCCGAACCTCCTTCAGCAGAGTTTTAATCGGTGGATCTCAATCAGATTGGGAGGAATGGTTGAAAATTTAGAGGTTAGTGTTTGATAAATAATGGATATGCACCCTGAGACCAAGGCTTCATATGATGTATGAAGATGGTAACCAGGGGGCATTTTTTTATGAAGCTGGAGCGATTAACTAATAATAAAATCAAGATTTTTTTGACCCTTGATGATTTAATTGATAGAGGAATAACTAAAGAAGATATTTTAGGGAATTCTTTAAAAGTCCACAAGTTATTTCAGGATATGGTGGAGGAAGCGTGTGAAGAACTCAGCTTTAAAATGAGTGGTTCCATTGCAATCGAGATTTTTTCCCTGCCTGCTCAGGGGTTGATTATCATTGTAACGAAGGAAGAAGAAGAGTTATTAACAGATGAAGAAGAGTTCCTGGATTTGCAAGTGAAAATTGATGACTTCCCCCATATTCTGTATGTTTTCAATGAGTTTGAAGATATTGTTCAATTATCTCATAGATTGTCATATCATGGCTTGCTTAATAGCACTCTTTATCATTATGAGGGAAGATACTATTTACTGATTGAGAATGTCAAAGATACGACTTATGACACGGTCATCTCCTTAGCGGCTGAGTATGGCCATGCTTCAACACTTACGCTATACCGCATCAACGAATATGGAACATGCATCATTGAGAAAGAAGCCATACATGTATTAATCTCACATTTTAATTAGTTGAAAAAGAGGGAGACAGGGCAGACACATATTGAACATTCCAATGCGGTTTGCCTTATTCGTCTCAAATTCCCTGTTTAAGAAAAAGTATAGGAAAAGAAGCAAGAAAACCCTTGGTATGATAACGTTTTCATTTTTTGAATATTTCCAACTTTTAAATTCCCATTTTTACTCTTGCATAAATATAACGAAGGTGTATACTAGCACTTGAAGAGGAC
>NZ_JBFUIB010000097.1:0-11506 GCF_056402095.1 Peribacillus sp. P4_C12 | reverse complement strand
GCGGACTTGATTTTTATCAATTTCTAATTTATCAGCGACCGATTGATAACTCATATCTCCATTAAGGTATAAATCAACGGCCTGCTTTTTGAACGCTTTATCAAACGTTCTTTTAATATTACCCATAGAAAAATCGCCTCCATATATAGACAGATTAGTGTGCTTTCTTTTTTCTGTCTACTAAAAGGGGATCATATCATTCCAGAGGTGTCTTTTTATTTTTCGTTATACTGTGGTTTCATTCTCATTCTTCCCACTCATAATCGGGATTAAATTCTTGCGGCTCCATTTCTGCTTCTTTATATGTAACGGGCTTTTCATTTGGTAACGTGACAGTCATTTCGGTTTTTTCTTTATTTAATTCTAAGGTTAGAAAAGAAGTCTTGTTCGATTCTTTGCCAGATATTATACCGGTTAGTTTTGATCCAGTTGATTCTGGTAACTGAAAATGCTTTAGGATTTTCCCTTTTCCCTTTTTCGGGATTATTTCCAGTGTAAACTTGGATCTATCCTCACCACCGTCACCATCACTTTTGATAAGTATATAAGATTCATCGTTCATCCAACCTCCATATATATGATACTTTGTGCTTCGTAAGATGGCACATTGTCTTGGGGTGTAGGCTTTTGCACCTCATTTTCCTCTTGTACATCTACCCTTTCAGGTTTGATGACCATTTCCTGTTCGTTGTCACAAGCAGCGAGACTCCATAAAACCAGGAATCCTACGGTGATTTTTTTAAAAGTAAACAAAGCTTTTTCCTCCTAAAAGTGAATAACTGGCTTTAATTCTTATCTATTTATTTTGGATTATAATTCCATTGTAACTCCCACTAAATTTCCAGTAAATCAATTACTTGAAGGAAATCAACTTTATTGTGTTTATAAAATGCAAAAAAAGCGTATTATATACGCTTTTTTTAAGTCCTGAATACCTGTAAACAATTTCATGAATTAGCTGGTATAAAAGATGAAATTTAAGATGGTGGCAGTTTGTTGTAATCACTTATTGAGGAAGTTGCAAGGTGTATGTATTCAAGGAGGCGGGTAAACTTCTTCACTTTGAAGATCTGCATAAGGATGTACTTACACTTCTCATAAATAAGAAGGATTAGCTGCCACATTCTTAAAATAAACTGCTTCTCCATCACTTTCACCATCGAAAATAACTGTTGTCTTAGGAGAAAAGATTAAAACATCGCCAACTTCTGCTACATATTTATTCTCTTCGACATCACGTACAACCATTTTCCCTTTTGTAACTACTTTAATCTCGATAAAATTAAATTCTGCTGAATAATCTACTGAAGGTTGCAATGCAAAGAAACCCATTGTTAATACTTCTTTTTTGTCTGTGACAGGTGCATCAATAATTTGTCCCTTTAAGTCTGGTGTTCCTCGCAACTCACTCAATTCATTTAAAATATAAGTACCTGCCTTAATTAACTGAATACCTGGCTTTTCATCTAAAAATTTTAACTCGTTTTGGGTCAAAGTTTTTTCGCTCATTTTAGCACCTCAATTGTTATAATATTTTTCTAAATTCCCAATTTCCAACTGTTTCAAGCGTAGTTTCATAAATCCTTCACAGGAAAGTATCAAGTTCACCTTGCTTCATTTGATAATAATAATTATTTAATAACTTTAAAATTGTACGGATTGGCGTTCGGTGGTTCATTTTCCATTCTCTCTCGCCACAAAGAATATCAAAGATTTTCTTTGTTTATAAAAAGAGGAATATGGCAAATATACGCCGCACTCCTCTTTTTAAATTTAACCGATTTCTACTGGAATTTTAGTAGTTTTAGTTTCTAATGTAGGTTTTTCCAAGTTAAAGCAACGACGGTATATCCATTCATATCCTTTTACATTAATATCTCGTGGATTACCAACCGTTTGCGGATCATTAAATGCTTCCTTGGCTAAGCGCTCAATCGCTTCAACAGGTACACCTTGTTCCGCGAGTGTTGGAATTTCAACGTCTTCAACAAGTTGATATACTGCTGTAACTGCGGCTTTTGCTGCTTCTTCCAAACTCATACCATGAATATTCACACCCATAGCCTGAGCAATACGAGCAAATTTTTCTGGCTCTCCCATCCAGTTATACTCCATTACTGGTCCAAGCATGGCAGCAACACAAGGTCCATGAGCAACAGGATGTATGCCTCCAAGAGTTTGTGCCATTGCATGTGCAGCACCAGCAGACTCACTGCCGTATGATAAGCCTGCAAGCATGGCTGCTTGTGCCATTCCATAACGAGCTTCAATGTCTTTGCCATTTGAAACAGCACGGCGTAAATATTTGGCTACGTATTCGATTGCAAGCAACGCGACTGCATCAGTTATTGGTTGGGCATAGTGGCATGTATAACACTCGATTGCATGTGAAAGGGCATCAACTCCAGTACCTGCAGTAATATGCGCTGGCATTGAGACATGGAGTTCAGGATCAATGATTGTTAAGTGTGCGGCGATTAATGGACCGCCCGTATTAAATTTAAATTCACGAACAGGATCAGTAATAACGGCCCACTGAGTTACCTCGCTTCCCGTACCGGCTGTTGTCGGAATTGTTGTTAATGGAGGGATGCGTTTTTCCAACGGTTTTTTACCTTCCGCTGCTTCATAATTTAATACAGGCTCGCCATGAACGACCTCCACACCAATCGCTTTTGCTGTATCCATGGAACTCCCTCCACCGACAGCAACAAGCCCATCACAAGATAATGATTTATAAATAGATGTTCCTTTTTCCACAACATGAACCGAAGGGTTAGGTTCAACTTGGTCAAATATAACAACTTCTATTTGTGCTTCTTTTAAACTTTTAACAACTGGATCTATTAATCCTACTTTTTTAACACCAGGATCAGTAACAAGCAAAACTTTGCTGACGCCAAGATTCTTGACCTCTTCACCTGTATGTTTGGCTGCACCTATCCCGTGTTTTAATACGGTTGGAACTTCAAAGCTTTTTAATCTTCCCATTCTCTCAAATCTCATAAACATCTAAATCACTCCTTCATCTATTTTTAAAAAATTAAGTAGAATAATCAGTCTTGTATTTACACTAATTCGACTTTTGCATTTTCTCCTTTAAACCAGTGCATAGGTTCGGGATTTGTATTCATATATATATGTTTAATTTCTGTATATTCTTCAAGGCCCACATGGCTCAATTCGCGGCCAATACCGGATTGTTTATAGCCACCCCATGGCGCTTGTGGAAAGTATGGATGAAAATCGTTAATCCAAACAGTCCCCATACGCAGTTTTTTGACAATCCGTTCAGCACAATTCATATCATTTGTCCAAACCGCGCCAGCTAATCCATACAAACTATCATTAGCTAGACGAACAGCTTCTTCTTCTGTTTCAAAAGTCTCAACTGTAATGACAGGACCAAAGGATTCTTCTTGCACGATCCGCATTTTCGTATCACAGTTTGTAAAAATCGTTGGTTCAATAAAATATCCCTTTTGTAATTCAGGTGCAGTCGGACGTTTTCCACCTACGGCAAGTGTAGCTCCTTCTTGGATTCCAAGTTGAATATATTGTTCTATCGATTCCAAATGCTCGGCTGAGATAACAGGACCCATTTCGGTTCCCTCATTGAAACCGCTTCCAATATTTATTTTCTTTGTTCGTTCTACGATCGCTTCTACAAAACGGTCATGAATTTTCTTTTCAACTAACAAGCGAGCGCCAGCAGAACACACTTGTCCAGCATGAAAGAACACAGCATTAAGTGCATAGTCAACAGCAGTATCAAAATCTGCATCAGCAAAAACAATGTTTGGGTTTTTTCCTCCAAGTTCCATTGAAATCTTTTTAAAGTTACCGCTGGCTGCTTTCATAATGTGTCGACCTGCTTCTCCTCCACCTGTAAATGAAATAAGGTCGACGTTAGGATTTTCAGCCAACTCCGAACCGACTGTTGAGCCCGGACCCAATACAAGATTCACAACACCTTTTGGAAAGCCTACTTCTTCAAAAATCTCGCACATTTTAATCGATGTAAGAGGTGTAATTTCGGCTGGTTTTAATACAACTGTATTCCCGGCAGCCAATGCTGGAGCTAGTTTCCATGAAGCCTGAAGCAATGGGTAATTCCAAGGTGCAATCAATCCACAAACTCCAACCGGCTCACGTACAACACGACTGACCGAGTTTGGATTAGGAGATTCGATCATCAGACCGCCGTCTTTATCAGCAAGCCCGGCATAATATTGAAACACACCTGCAATCCCATCCATATCTGCAAGACTTTCTGTCAGCGTCTTCCCTGTATTCAGTGACTCCAACTCTGCCAACTCTTGTTTATACTCTTTTATTTTTTGAGCAACTTGAAAAAGAAGATCACCTCTTTCCGCCGCCGTTAGGCTACCCCATACCCCTTCATCAAAAGCACTTCTTGCCGCTTGAATTGCTTCTTTAGCATCTTCGCGGCTCCCTCGCGGAACTGTTTCAATAACCTCTTGATTAAAAGGATTGATAATCTCCCTTTTTTCACTACTCTTAGCCTCAACCCATTTACCATTGATGTACATTCGTTTCATTGCCAAACCAACACCCCCAAATATTGGAATTCGTTAAAAAAATATTTAACGTTTTTAATATACCGAAAGTATAATTCATAAATTATTTTCAGTCAATATGGAATATTCAGATTATTTTACATTGACATTCATTCTTTCACTGTTTATATTAAATTTAGTTTTATGTAATATTTTGAAGAAAAAAAGGAGGTGATATAATATGGTGGAGAGGGCGTGTGTCTATATGGAAGAACAAAAGAATCACATAGAAATACTTGAAGAAGCGGAATCAATTGTGATTGATGCTATAGCAGAAACGATGGACCTATATGGGGTAACACATTCCATTGGAAGGCTTTACGGAGTTCTTTATTTTAGTGAAGAACCGATGACATTAAATAAGATGAGCAGTAGTTTAGGAATGAGCAAACCAAGCATGAGTACAGGAATCCATTCTCTTATGGATATAGAGATGGTCCAAAAGGTTTGGCGAAAAGGGGAACGAAAAGATTTATACAAAGCAGAGAAAGACTTTTTTGTATCGTTTCTTTCATTTTTCTGTAAAAAATGGGATCGGGAACTCTCTGTCAATATGCAAGCCATTGAAAAGGCAACTGAAAAATTCAATTCTCTATTGGACAACCCCGATGTTCCCGATGCTATACAACAAAAAGCAAGAAAAAATCTTCAACAACTTCAAGATTCAACTCAATATTATTTGTGGCTTAAAAAATTGGTCCATGCATTTCGATCGAAGGAATTGGTTAAAATGATTGAAGAAATTGATAGTGATTAATACGTTCTCTACTTCAAAATAGAGGAAAACAACGAAGTAGTAAGACATCTTTCAGGAAAGTATCTTGATATCATGGTAAAAATGGAATAAAGAACACAGTAATGCTTGATCGGTAAAAGATACTGGAATCACAAAAACTAACAACGCAAACCACTTAATATCTTCAGAAGAATGGATCCTATTTCTCCTTTGAATGTGAACCTAAAATCTTCACGTTCATTGAGAAGAAATTGAAAGAGCAACTAAACAAAAAACCTCTCTATTAGGCAAAACCTACCCCTATAGACAAAGAACCTTCAACATCTTAAAGAGGCAAACTTTATTTTTTATCCTTTTAAAAATTAGTTTAGTAGTTTGATTCGTAGAACTGTTTATTACTCGAAGATTCCAGCTTTAAAACAAATTATCAATCTTAAAATATAATTACAATTTGGAGGAAAAACAGTCTGGTGATATTTGTTGTTACTATTAAAAAGCAATTAGAAAAAAGGGTCGAACTAAGGCAGTATACACGTTCACCCATTAATAAGATGGTTCTTATCAAGACCATCTTATTTTAATAGAGCAAACATTTATCAAAGTCTCACATTATCTCCTATCCCTTCAAAGACTTACTGAAAAGTAACAATATGAAAGCGCTTGCATCATTAAGCACTTTACCTATTTTAAGAAAGAAGGGATGCATTTGAATGGAAATCAGGCCAGACAAAACCAGGAGCAGATAACTATTGATCTTCCAGAAAGTCAAAAGCGACAATTTTGGACTCCTTTAAAAACAACGATTGCTGGTTTTATCGTTTTTACCAGCTTTACGATCTTTTATTCTCTTATGGCCAAGAAAAGTATTTATTGGCCTGGTCTACTGATTATGCTGGGTTTATATTGCATATTCTATTACATCGGGGCGAAAGCAGTCGAGAAAAGGCGAGGGAAAACAGATGATATGCTTGTTGCTGGAAGGTCGATGCCGCTATGGTTATCAATGTTTACGATGACTGCGACCTGGGTTGGCGGAGGTTACATTGCCGGAACTGCTGAAACGGTTCATTCTTCTGGAATTGTGTGGACACAAGGGCCATGGGCATATGGGCTTAGCTTGATTATTGGAGGGATTTTTTTCGCACGAAAAATGCGACGTATGGAATTTATGACCATGCTGGATCCTCTTGAGTCTCGTTTCGGATATAAGATGACTGGACTTCTCTACTTCCCTTCTCTTCTTGGTGAATTGTTTTGGAGCGCTGCGATGTTAACTGCTCTTGGGACGACATTCAGCGTTATTCTCGGTTTAAGTTTCACTGTTTCCATTATTATTTCAGCGATCGTAGCAATTGCCTATACCGTAGTCGGTGGTCTTTGGGCGATCGCTCACACTGATGTCCTACAGCTTTCTATTATGTTCTTCGGATTGATAATTGTCTTACCATTTGCCTTTTCCAATGTTGGAGGCTTTCAAGTGGCTTTTGATAATTACGCCGACAACATGCAAGGAATGATGAGTCTTTTTCCTCCTCTAACAGGATGGAATGATCCTAACTGGGGAAATTCTTTCTGGTATTGGTGGGATTACACACTTTTATTGGTGTTCGGAGGAATTCCTTGGCAAATCTATTTCCAGCGCGTTCTATCTGCAAAAAGTGAAAATGTGGCGATGTGGTTATCGATTTGGGCTGGAATTCTATGCTTCTTCTGTGCGATTCCACCAGCATTAATCGGAATTGCCGGTTTTAATGCGGATTGGGCTTCACTCGGGACCACAGCTCCGGAAAGCTCTTCAATGATCCTAACCTATGTATTTAAATATATGACACCTAGCCTTGTTGGTGCCATTGCCCTTGGTGGATTGGCTGCAGCAGTTTTGTCAGCAGTTGCCGCATCACTCTTGTCGGCATCAGGCATGGCAGCTTGGAATGTTTATCGCCCGCTTGTAAAACCGAAAGCAAGCCCTCGTCAACTGCAACAGATTATTAAACGCAGTATCATCTTGATTGGTATTGGAGCAACACTGATCGCCTTAAACGCTAAAAGTGTCTATGCGTTATGGTACTTATCGAGTGACCTGGTCTACTGTATCTTGTTCCCTCAACTTACCTGTGCGCTGTACTACAAATGGGCGAACTGGTACGGAGCACTCTCGGGATTTATTGTCGCCTTACTATTACGAGTCGGTGGAGGAGAACCGTTACTAGGATTACCTCCTGTCATTCCGTACCCGTTGATTGAGGACGGGACAGTATATTTCCCTTTCCGTACCACTGCCATGCTTGCAGGCTTGATTACGATTCTCGTCGTTTCTTATTTAACACGGCATAAATGTCCGCCACTACCACTGAGCAACTTACATGGAAAAAAGGAAGAACAAAACGCTGTTAGATAATATGTTGTTAATAAAGGTGACGTTTTGCCACCTCTTACTAAAATGGTAAAGGAGATTCTATCTATGTCACAAGCAATTAATCAACAACCATCTACACAGAAAGCTTATTCTATTGAGAATCAATTCTCATCCTCAGCAGTAAGCCAAGCTCAAATAGACGTGCTTAATCAATTGTTAAAACCGGAAGTACAGGAGTCTTTGACTGTCCTTGTGGAGAATTTACCGAAATTGGCAGAAATGGTTCCCTATCTAACCAACTCATATGATGTAGCGCAATCTATAATGACAGATCGCGTACTCATTAATGATTTAGTAGGTGGTATGCAGGAGTTCGTAAAACCGCTGGAAGGAAAGATAAAGGAGTGCGCAGCAACAGCTATAGAAGCAAATGATTGGGCCCAGGCAAATCAGGGAACCACTATCGGTGTGTTTGGTTTATTGCGAATGTTAAAAGATCCGCAAATACAAAAAGTGTTTCGATTTGTACAGGCTTACTTAGATTTAACATCTGAAAAACAGGAGAAACAGTAAAAATTTCTTAGGATAAAACAATGAACGGAGGAAGATTATGGGGGTAAATATTTTAATTTTGGGCGGAGGTTATGGTGGTTTACTAAGTGCCTTGACAGCACGACAACATTTAGGAACGGATGAGGCCTCCATTACACTTGTCAATCGCTTTCCAACCCACCAAATTATTACGGAATTACACCGTCTGGCTGCAGGGAATTTGTCCGAAAAAGCAGTAGCATTGCCGCTAGAAAAAATGCTACGTGGTAAAAACATTGATTTAAAGATTGGTAGTGTTCAAGAGATATCCCCTGACGATCATCAAGTTTTTCTTAAAGATGGAACAATACTGACATATGACTTGCTAGTGATTGCGTTAGGGAGTGAAACAGCTTACTTTGGTATTCCGGGCCTACAAGAGCATAGCTTTATTCTAAAGTCAGTAGAAGATGCCAATCGTTTACGTGATCATGTCGAATCCTGTATTCGCACATATAGCAAAACCTATAGTAAGGAATATGCAACGATTGTGGTAGGAGGTGGCGGACTTACTGGGATTGAATTGATTGGTGAGTTCGCTGATTTAATGCCACAATTATGCCGAAAATACGGCGTAAACTCTCAAGAGATTTCCTTGCTTTGTGTCGAGGCCGCACCGACTATTTTACCAGGGTTCCCAGCTGAATTAGTGGAACGTGCTCAAACTAGTCTAGCGGCACGTGGTGTAGAGTTTGTAACCGGGACACCGGTTACAAAGATGGAACAGTCCACTGTAGAGCTGAAAAATGGAAGAACGATTGAAACGAAGACGATGGTCTGGACAGGCGGCGTTCAAGGTAATTCTGTGGTTGCTAATTCGGGAATAGAAGTGAATCGCGGACGTGCGCTCGTAAGTGAATATCTTCAGTCTACATCTCATCAAAACGTGTTTCTTTCCGGCGACAGCGCCGTTGTTTTTGGAACGGAGGGTCGTCCGTATCCCCCAACTGCGCAGTTAGCTTGGCAAATGGGCGAAACAGTTGGCTATAATTTGTTCGCTTACGTTACAGGCGGTGTGAYGGAAGAGTTTAGTCCTGTCTTTTCCGGAACATTAGGCAGCCTTGGTCGTAAAGACGCAATCGGTACAATTGGGGAAAATAAAACCCAATTGAGAGGCTTTCCAGCATCATTAATGAAGGAATCTAGTAACATTCGTTACCTATCCCAGATTAATGGACTTTTCAGTTTAGCGTATTAATTATTACAAGAGAAATTGATTTTTGACGAGTAATGTTTACCAATCAACTGAAGATACTTTAGTATCAACTAAATATGCGAAATTAAGACTCGTAGTGTGTGAACAATCTCTATTATTACAAGACAAGAAAACTCTCAAAACATAACTCTTAAAAAATCATAATATTCAGCTAATTAAATTCATTATTTAAAAATAGTTAATAGAAAAACTTCATGAGGTGATTTAATTGAGTATAAATAATAATAATAATCTTACAACTAGCTGGGGTGCTCCGGTTGGGGACAGAATCGAGTGGATAATGTCATTCCCTAGTTCCTAGTCATTCCATCCAATTTTCTTTAGATGAACATGACCATCTATTTGTCAAACTAGCAATGTTATAAAGTATGTCCTTATACTAAAAAATCCATCTATCTCTTTTCAAAGGTAGATGGATTTTTTAGATGTGTTTTTTCCTATTAATTAGGGAAAAATATTATAAATTCTATGTAAGGATAAACACGCATTAGAAAAAATTGAAAAACGCAGATTAAAAAAGGACATTTTTATTGCCCTGTTCCCTGTATCGGCCCCACCTACGCCAAATACTATGACGGCCACACATGCCATCCAACCCACTTTTAGTATAAATGAAAGCGTTTACAATTTCAATACCTAATAGGTAAAAATAGTTATTTATTTTAAATCTTGTCTGTTTCATATTGTTTTCTACAATATTAATAGACAGTTAGGGGGCTGTGCACAGAGGGCTAGTACAAAGACTTACGTACAATTTGAGTTTATTTCTGTTGAGTAAAGCTACTTTTTGACGAGTTTCTTCTATTTATAATGTAATTCTATATATTGTTTCATGCTGTTTGCGAAAAGGAAACCTGAACAACTCTCCCCTTTCCGTTTACTGACTTCTTTAGATCGTGAAGCTTGAAAGCAATCTCGTTTAGAACAGTATCAAGGATGAAATGTATTCAAAGTCATTCCTCAGAAACGGGTATAACTATACCCCGCATAAGGGACACACATAAAAAAGTGTCCCTTATCCGGTTTTTTTTATGTTTCAATAGATGATTGAACTTTATTTCAAAGGTACAACTGTTAATTTCGAATTGGTGCTTGTGTAATAATATACGTGCAAAATAGCACATATAATATGTGCAAATTATCGCCTAAAGTGACATTTTATGCAGAAATTAGAAAGAAACGTGCGAACAGCCCAGAATAGTTGTTTCACGTTTTGAATGTCTCAATTTAAAATCTAACGCCATATTAAAATGTGTACTTGTTAATTATTCATCGTAAAATCAACACTATTATTATTTGAAACTAAATGTATATAAATTTGTATAACTGGCAATACTGATAAAGTATTCCCCCTATTTATAAAAGGCCTTTGCTCCAGTTGAGCAAAGGCCTTCTTTTGATGAGTTTCTTCTTTTGATGAGTTTCTTCTATTAGATAGGTTACTTTAAACTTCCATCATACTATTGCCAAATAGAGTGCAACCTATTACAACTTTGCAGCCTAAATGCCCAGTCAACTATTTAGAGATCCAGATGGAGAAAACCCCAATAAGAAATGAGGAACCTTGATAGTAAGCTACCTTTTATCGAATGTTGCTCTGTTTTACGTATTTAACTCTTTATTTTAGTTTGTTTATTGGATAAATCAAAGAGTGACAGTCCTTTTAAGAATCCTTACTCTACTCGTAAATAAGTCATAGGAATTAGCACTGTTCAAAATGACGTATTTCAACTAACGCATTACTTTAATTGTTAAACAAATTGCTGCTTAAGAAATTTTTTCTTTTGGGATCGAGGTAGAGTCTTCTTTGACCTCTTCCTTTAAAGCCTTGAATAAAGACCAACACATGATAACCATAATAATCGCAAAGGGAAATGCAGCTGCGATTGAGGCAGTTTGAAGCACCTGCAAACCACCTGCCATTAGTAACACGGCGGCAACCATTGACTGAATGACCCCCCACGTAATTTTAATTTTATTTGAAGGGTTTAAATTACCTCTTTCGCTTAGCATTCCCAACACAAAAG
>NZ_JBFUIB010000096.1:0-11528 GCF_056402095.1 Peribacillus sp. P4_C12 | reverse complement strand
CCCTTACACAATGTATTGAATGAATGCTCATTCATTTTTAATTCAAAAAAATTTTGAATATTTTTTCTTATTACTAATATAGAATATAATTGGAAATTCCGCAATGATAAAACTGGAAAAAAATAAATTTTTTTATCATATTACCTTTGATTAATTCTCCTCTTTTTAGTAGACAATAACGACCAGGAGGTGACTTATACAATGAAGCGTAAAAATAATCCTTCTAATAGAGCTGTGAGTGCCGCAAGCGTTAAAGGCAATGCCGGCCCTGGTCGTGAGCGCCAGCAAGGGATAAATAAAGTAAACAGCCAGAACAATCAGTACAAAAAATAAAGTCGTTATTAGAGCAGCCGTCCCTTATCCGGGCCGGCTCTCGATTTAGCTATTTTTTAAATAGTCCCTTTAAAACGAAAGCAATATTGGCTGGCCTCTCTGCAAGGCGGCGCATGAAATATCCGTACCAATCTGTACCATATGGAACATACACTCTTACCTTATATCCTTCTTTTACGAGTTCAAGCTGCTTTTCATTACGTATGCCGAATAACATTTGAAATTCAAATTGATCATGAGAGATCCCTTGCTCTTTGACTAAGCTCTTCGTATAATCAATAATTTTATCGTCATGGGTGGCAACAGCTGTGTAATTTCCATTCAGCAGATGCTTCTTAATGATCTTTTTAAAATTATCATCGACATCAATTTTCTCTGGAAAAGCTATTTCCCGAGGCTCTTTGTAAGCTCCTTTAACAAGTCGTAGATTCGGGTTGTATGCATTCAACTCCTCAATGTCTTTCTCAGTCCGATAAAGATAAGCTTGTATGACCGTCCCCAATTCATTATATTCAGCCTTTAAGTTTTTGAATACATCCAAAGTTGACTGACAGCGCGGAAAATCTTCCATATCAAGTGTTACGAACACCCTATGGATTTTGGCTTCTTCTAATATTCTTCTCATATTATTCATTACGACTTGTTCCGATATATCCATGCCCATCGACGTCAATTTCAAAGATAACTGTGAATCCAGATTTTTTCTGAAAATCATTCGAATGGCCTCTATACACTGGTCTGCCATCTCATTTGCTTCTTGTTCATTATCAATGAATTCACCTAAATAATCGATGGTTACAGATAGCCCTTTTCGGTTTAAATCTGCGATAGCTGCAGCTGCCATATCCAACGATTCTCCAGCCACAAAGCGGGATGCCCCAAACCGCAATCCATATTTTTTCGCTGCCTTTGTCATATTTTTGTTCTTGGATAGAAATAGAAAAAGATTTCTTAATATTTGTTCCATCTGCATTCCCTCCGTATCTTTTCTTCGGAAAATAGATGTATTTCATAAGAATATTTTACCATTTAATTCAAATTCCAGATATCCAAACATCAAGAATAAAAAAATTGTTAATGGGAAAATTAAAGTCGTTTAGATAACACTTAAGGAGGTAGACTGATGGAACAACAAAATTCATTTAACAGCCAACAACAGTCCACCGGCTTCATGAAACAACCGCCGGATATGGTTTCTGTAAAAGACAGTTTATACTTATCTGATATGCTTGCATGGAACCTGATTGCGATTAAAAAGGCACATTTTTTTGCGGCTCAATGTAAAGATCCACAAATTATTGATGCGTTAAACCGCTGTGGACTAATGCATCAGCGCCATTACGATACCATTCTGAATCATTTAAATCCAAACCAATATCAGAGTCAACAACAATTCCAGTAAGGAGGGTTCTTGATGCCCAACCAAAACAAAGTCCAAAATCCAGAGTCTCCCGTGGCAAAGACACCACAAATGAATGATCGGGATTTTATTAATGATATGCTTGCAACGGAGAAGTACTTCTGTAACTCTTTATCTGTTGCCCTACATGAAATGAGTAACCATGCGTTATTCCAAGACATTTTCTCAGTTTCGAAAGAAAATCAGGAGATGCAACGTGAGCTTTATAACCTTATGTTCGAAAAAGGCTGGTATAGTTTAGAAAAGGCTCAACCCAATAGCTTAAGCCAAACCTATCAACAGTTTTCGGGCTATAAAAACCAATTCCCATATGGATCAAACATTCAATAAGCACATATATATGAGCTTAAATGCACCATAATTCAGTTCCTTTTGTTTGTTTTCTCAATAGCTGTGGCAACAACTTCATTTAAAAGAGCCGACCCACAGCAAAGCGTGGGCCGGCTCTATATATTTAGATATCCGTTGAAAACATATACTTTTTATAGTGATACCTGATGCTGAATATTAGGCCCATGGCCATCATATTCCCCATTAGCGAGCTTCCCCCATAACTGATAAATGGAAGTGGAATCCCCGTAATCGGTAAAAGGCCTACCGTCATTCCGATGTTCTGAAAAACATGAAACGTTAACATGCTGATAACACCAACACAAATATATGTATAGAAGTTATTTCTCGTTTCCATTCCCGTTTTTGTTATATGGTAGATCAAAAGGAAGAACAAGGAGATGATGATACTTGATCCGATGAAACCAAATTCTTCTCCGATTATACTGAAGATGAAATCCGAATGACTCTCAGGTAAATACACTTCTCTCGACCCAATTCCCTTTCCTGTGGTCTGACCAGAGCCGATTGCTAGCAGAGACTTGGTCAAGTGGTACCCTTCAGAGCTCGCATAATTGTAAGGATCCAGCCAGGAATAGATACGGCCGAATTGATAGGATTTTACCCCCAAGTATTTTTCCAGAATCTCAGGCTTCCAAAGTACAAAATATAGAATCGTAGAAGCGACAACAAGTCCTCCCGAGACTATCGGAAGCAATATTTTCCATGAAACCCCTGAAATAAAAATCATTCCGAGCATAATCGACAGTATGACAAGCGAAGTTCCTAAATCCGGCTGTTGCATGATTAACAAAAGCGGAGCACCCGTCACAAGACCGATTTTAACAAGCAACCATAGATCCGTTTGAATCGTTTTCAGCGTGTTTTTAAGATGGTGGTTTGAAATAACATTAGCTAGAGCTAGAATTAGAAAAACCTTCATAAACTCAGAGGGCTGAATTGAACCGATCCCAGGAATGATGTACCAACTTTTCGCACCATTTCTGACAGGTACGATGCTTTCCGGCATAAGGATCAGCAACAAAAGCAAGAACAACCCGAAACCATACGCATACCAGGATATCTTTTTCAACTGATCTGAATCTAGAGTAATTAACCCTAACACAATTCCAATTCCTACTATATACCAAAAAATTTGTTTAATTAAGAAGTTTTCAGCGTACTGTCCAGTCGTTTGGGCACTATAGATTGCTAAGCAACTTCCTATACATAACAACAGCAATATTGTGACCAAAGAAAAATCTATTCGTGATGAAAATTTATTTTGTTCTTCCATACTTTACTCTCCCTTAAAAAGGCTCCTGCGATACATCTTTTAATACACTTATTCATTATACTTTAAACAAATAAAATCACAACTATATCGCAGAATAGATTACAGGCTGCATGTAGTTATTAGCATGCAGCCTGTTGGTTGGAGATACTAAGAATGTGATTCCATTGCGCTTCTACGTTTCAAAAATCTACTGACTAATCCATGGCTTGGAGAAAAAAGAAATGCCAATCCGAATAACAGAGCAGCTGCACCTACCATGCATCCCGATATCGAGGCATCTAAAACGGTAGCTGAAAAGTAACCGATAATAGAACTGAGTATTCCAATCCCGATACTGACCAAAATCATCCGACTTAAATGGTCTGACAGCAAATAGGCTGTTGCCGCTGGTATAATGAGCATCCCGACTACCAAAATTGAACCTACACTATCAAAGGCGGCTACCGTCGTTAGCGAAATAAGGCTCATCAGTAAATAATGAAAGAACAAAACCGGAATTCCCATCGCAGCCGCAAGTGATGGATCAAAGGAAACTAGCTTAAACTGTTTGAAGAAAAGGAAAATCAGAATAAGATTGAGAATAAAACAACTGCCAACAATCCAAACAGCTTTTGGTCCCGCCTCGAATCCGTTAATTGTCATCGTATTCCATGGAGTATAGGCAATTTCTCCATACAGGACATGCTCCAGGTCAAAATCGATTTGTTGCGTATACAAACTCACTAGTACAATCCCTGTTGCAAAAAGAGAGGTAAACACAATGCCGATTGCTGCGTCAGACTGAACGCCTGAAGATTGAAAAAGCTGGATTAAGAATACTGTAAGTAACCCTAGTGCTGCTGCCCCGATCAGCATTGGAACCGAGTCACGTGTCCCGGTTATTAAAAATGCCAATACGATTCCAGGTAAAACGGAATGACTGATTGCATCCCCAATCAATGTCATTTTTCTGACTATCAAAAAGCAACCTAATACACTGCAAGAACCCGCAACTAGTGCCCCGACTAAGATAATCCAAAAATCATTCATAATGGATGGCTCCCTTTCCTTTTATCCTGTTCGAGAGAATATTTCTTTTTCGTTGATAGCCTTCTCCATACAGTTGAAAGAACCCCACGTTTAGGAGCAAAAAGCATGGAAAAGAAAAACCATACCGTCGCGGACAAGACAATTAATGGACCTGTCGGCAAATTATTGACCGATGTACTGATTAACGTACCTGATACACCGCTCAGCATACCGAATATTCCAGACAGGATAACCATGATATGCAGCCGCTCTGTCCAGTACCTAGCAGAAACAGCCGGAGTAATGAGTAAAGATGCCATCAATACAACTCCTACTGCTTGAATACCGATGACCACGGCCGCCACGATCAGCATCATAATGAAATAGTCTAGAAAAACAACCGGTAAACCTATTCCCTTAGCAAATCCCGGGTCGAAGGACAGTAATTTAAATTCCTTAAAAAACACGGTACAAGTGAAGATGAGTATAAAGGAAACAGTCATCATCATATAGACATCCGACATGACCATTGATGCAGTCTGCCCAAATAGAAATGTATCCAATCCGCTCTGGTTTCCATATTCACTCTGCTGGATTTGCGTAAGTAACACAATTCCAAAACCAAAAAATGAAGATAACACAATTCCGAGTGCAGCATCTTGCTTGATCTTACTGTACCTCGTAAGTACGCTGATTAGGAAAACTGCTACTAAACCAGCCAAGGCTGCTCCTATTAGAAAGAAGGAAGTAGATTTCACCCCAGTTAATATAAAAGCAACGCAAATTCCTGGCAATGCCGCATGTGCGAGCGTGTCACCAAGCAAAGACTGCTTTCTGAGGTAGGCAAAACTGCCGATGACTCCACTGCTTAATCCGAGGAACATCGTGCCAAGCAGAATCCACCGTGTATTCGGATCATTAATAATATCCAGTAAATTCATCATGTACACCTCATTTTAATAATAGACCGGACTGTGCATCTGATAATATCGCTAAGCGGCCCCCGTATGTTTCCTGTAAGTATTCGGGGATAAATACCTCTTTTGTCGGTCCAATTTTCATAACCTTTTTATTCAACAGCATCGTCCAATCAAAATATTCCTTTACTGTTGATAAATCATGGTGCACAACAAGAACTGTCTTGCCTTTTTCCTTCAATTCCATCAGCAATTGAATGATCGCTTTCTCTGTTGCTGCATCTACCCCTACAAATGGTTCATCCATAAAATAAATATCCGCTTCTTGTGCTAAAGCACGAGCTAGAAAAATCCGTTGCTGCTGCCCGCCTGAGAGCTGGCTTATCTGGCGGTTAGCGTATTCAACCATCCCCACTTTATCCAAGCATTCCATTGCCTTATGTCTTTCAGCCTTTCCTGGTCGCTTTAACCAGCCGAGGTGACCATACCTGCCCATCATCACGACATCGAGCGCATTGGTTGGGAAATCCCAATCTACTGACTCCCTCTGTGGTACATAGCCTATACTCTTCCTCATCGATTTATAGGAAGATCCACTGATTGTGACTTCCCCGGATAGTTTAGGAATCAGTTCGAGTATCCCCTTTATTAATGTGGATTTCCCCGCTCCATTTGGACCTATGATACCGATTAGATTCCCTTCCGGCACCTCAAATGAGACATCTTCGACAACCGGTTTTTTATGATAAGCTATCGTTAAATTTTCTACCTTCAGAGCTGCCTGATACATTCTTTCTCCCCCTTATTTCAAAGCATTAACAATGGTATCGGTATTATGACGGACCATACCGATATATGTTCCTTCTTCAGTGCCTTTTTCCCCCATCGCATCCGAGAATAGTTCACCACCGATTTTCACTTTGTGACCTTGCTTTTCAGCTCCTTGAATAACCGCCTCAATAGCCTTCCTTGGCACGCTAGACTCTATGAATATTGCTTTAATTTTATTCTTCACAAGATAATTCCGCATATCAGTCACATCTTTTGACCCATATTCCGATAGCGTATTAATCCCCTGTAGCCCTCTTACTTCCAATCCATATGACTTGCCGTAATATCCAAATGCATCATGTGCCGTAACGAGCACTCGCTGATCTTCTGGTATTTTATTTATTTCACCCTGTACATATTTATCAAGTTCCTTTAACTGCAGAACATAAGCTTCATAATTTTCTAGATAACTTGCTTCATGGTCAGGATCATTGGCAATTAACTCTTTCTTTACCGCTTCCGCTGCAACCATCCAGAGCTTTACATCAAACCAAACATGCGGATCATGTTCCGTTGCACTTACTTTACGAAGTTGTTCCTCCTTGAAATCCTCCGTTACCGCAATCGTCGGTTTATCCTTGCCCATCATTTCAAAGATATCCGTCATTTTCCCTTCAAGGTGCACGCCGTTATAAAAAATCATGTCAGCTGAATCCAGTGTTTTCACATCACCCTGTGTTGCCTTATAAAGATGTGGATCGACTCCCGGTCCCATTAAACTAGTGACCTCCACATGTTTACCGCCAATATTCTCAACCAAGTCCCCAATCATCCCCGTTGTTGCGAMGACATTTAACTTGCTATTGCCTTTATCTTGTTCAGTCGTATCATTTCCGCATCCCGCTAAAATGATCACAGCAGCAAGTACGCCACCAATAGTTTTTAGAAATCCCATCCATATTCCCTCCCTTTTTCATCTTCCTAAAAATGTTTACCGAGTGCAAAATTTAGCTCAAATTTTTTTTCTGTCTATCACATTGTCGTAAATGCTAAAAAGTTTCCCGTACACAACTTATTTTATACTATACACAAATGCACTAAAAAAGTGCAACATTTTTATATTTGACCACTATTCTTTATCATAGGATTTTGTCGAATGAAAATCATTTACACATTTTCAATTTGTAAAGTATACTTTACGTAAAGCTAACTTTACATTTCTGAAAGGAGTTTAAGAATTTGAAAAATAACATTCGGGAACTACGCAAAGCGCATCAACTCACACAAGAAAAGCTGTCCGAACTTACAGGCGTATCCCGACAGACGATTATTTCTATAGAAACAGGAAGATTCGACCCTTCCATCAAGCTCGCTTACAAGCTAGCGAAAGTGTTTCAATTGGCCATTGAAGATATATTTATATTTGAGTAGGAGTTGTGATGGAGGATTTTAACTGGGGGGCCTTTTTAGGAATCACGCTTGGGATTATTTGCGGACTGACTGGATTTTGGTGGGGACGCCGTGCCGCCGCCAAGCAACGGGGATTAGATGAACGATTTGACCTCATCCGACTAGAGCACGGGCATCCAGTTGGTTTTCCCCACTTATTGGGACGTGCTTTTTTCCTGTTATTGCTTTTTGGAGTGAAGCTCTCTGCTGCAGCTGTCCTTGGCATTCTATTGTTCATTCATCTGGGCTCATGGGCGATCTTCGTTCTTTATTATCAAGCGAAGTTATAAGTCGTCAACTTTCCATTCATTTTTCCGACTTCAAATATACTGCGAAGTAAGCTAATCCCAATTCGATACCGCATAGTACGATCAGACAGAGTAAAGTTTGGACCATCCTAATCTCCTCCTCTAAGACTTTTTTCAATCTTAAAGGATGAAACCCATACCAGAACAAGGCCCTGAATAAAGAAATCTTTAGTTCTCTTATTCTCGCCTCTTGCTCTGAAATGGGTTTCATACGATACAATAAAAAAAAGAAAAAACGGTGATCCTATGACAAATATTAAAGAAATTGCTCAATATGCAGGTGTGTCCGTCTCCACAGTGTCTCGTGTAATGAATAATCACCCATATGTTAGTCCTGAAAAAAGAAAGAGTGTTTTACAGGCCATTGACCAATTAAACTATTCGAGAAATATCAACGCCATTCATCTTTCAAAAGGCAAAACGAATTTAATCGGCGTCATCATTCCCTTCACCAATCACCCCTATTACGGAGCAATCGTGCAAGGTATTACAAAACAAGCCAATGCTATCGGCTATCATATAGTCATCTTTCAAACACAATATGAAAGAGAAAAAGAAATTCAGGCATTGAATATGTTACAAATGAAGCAACTCGATGGCATTATCGTTTGTTCAAGAATTTCAGAAATGAAAGTCCTCTTGGACTATCATAAATATGGACCCATTATCTTATGTGAAGATACAGCCCAGGCTGAATTATCGTCCATAAGCATTGATCACTATGCCGCTTTTTCCTCTGCACTTGAATACGTGGTTGCTAAAGGATATAAGAAAATTGGATACAGTCTCGGGCGAAAAAAGAGCAGAAACAGCTCCCTTCGTACAAAGGCGTTTAACGATATTATGAATAAGTATCACCTTTTAAATAAAAAAGAATGGCTGTTTGAAGGCAGTTATCACATCAAAGATGGTGAAAAATTGTTCCAAGATTGGAATTCCATGATAGACAAACCAGAGGCTATCATCATTACTAATGATGACACTGCTGCCGGATTCATTCTTACTGCCAACAAATTCGGAATGAAAGTGCCAGAAGACGTGGCCATTCTAGGTTTTAATAATGATAGCCTCAGTGAGATGCTCGATATCACAACCGTTTCCTTACCGCTTGATTGGATTGGCAAAATGGCTGTTGATCTATTTGAAAATCCTGAAGTTATCAGACATGTAAAATTAGATTATACTCTTATGAAACGAAAAACTATTTGAATTATTATAATTATCCAAATAAACGATGTTTAAATGACAAACATTTAAACATAAAATTCAAGTGATACATTTAAAAACTAGGAAAAAATAACCTTGAAAAATAATCATTGCGCTATCTATAAGATTATTTTATAATTTTAGTATAGTAAAGTTTACTCAATGACCTGCTGACATAGAAATAATTGTTTGAACTTTATACTGAAATCGTATAGTTGACTAGAAGTTGACGTAACGATTTATATATTTAGTATAAGAAAATTGAATACTTCCTCATTTACCGATGAGTTAGAGGCTGCGGCTTATAAAAGTAGAACGGACGAGATTCAGGAAAATTGACGACTCCGTTTGAAAGGATAAGTTGCCGAAGTTTAGATATGGTCCTTGTATATCTAGGCTGGCGGTGTTACCGAATAGGAACACCACTGTCACGTTTTTTAACGTGGGGAGCTATCTTCGGAAGGATAAACGGGTTTATTATAAACAGCCGTCGATCTTTTTCGACTGCTGTTTTTTTATATATCGTTCCTTCCAATAAAAAGGAGTGTAACATCAATTGTCAAATTCACAAGCAACATCAAATCCCACTGAGTTGAAAAGGAGCCTGAAAGCACGTCACTTAATGATGATTTCATTAGGTGGAACGATTGGAACAGGTTTATTTTTAGCAAGTGGCGGTGCCATCCATACGGCTGGGCCTGGAGGTGCTTTGGCAGCATACGCAGCCATTGGCTTCATGGTTTATTACTTAATGACAAGTCTTGCAGAAATGGCAGCATTCATGCCAGTAGCCGGTTCGTTCCGTGTCTACGCATCCAAATTCGTCGACCCGTCTTTCGGCTTCGCGATTGGTTGGAACTATTGGTATAACTGGGCCATCACAATTGCAGCTGAACTGGCTGCCGTTGTCCTGATTATGAAGTTCTGGTTCCCGGACAGCTCGTCCATAATTTGGAGTGCCGTTGCGTTAATTATTATGTTTCTTTTTAACTATATGTCTGTTAAAGGATTTGGCGAAGCTGAATTCTGGTTTGCTTTAATCAAGATCGTGACCGTTATCATTTTCTTAATCACTGGATTTTTAATGATTTTCGGAATCCTTGGCGGAAATGACCCAATTGGTTTTTCTAATTTCACCATGGGAGAAGGTCCATTTAACGGAGGYTTCTTCACAATTCTAGGAGTATTCATGGCAGCAGGCTTCTCTTTCCAAGGAACAGAATTACTTGGAGTTACAGCCGGTGAAAGTGAGAATCCAGAGAAAAATATCCCTAAAGCGATCAAGTCCGTTTTTTGGCGGATCCTCTTATTCTATATCCTTTCGATTTTTGTAATCGGAATGATCATTCCGTTCACAGATGCACGTTTATTGAGCGAGGATGTTGCCGTCAGTCCATTTACGCTTGTATTTGAACGTGCAGGTCTTGCGTTTGCAGCATCGGTCATGAACGCAGTTATATTGTCATCTGTGCTCTCTGCTGGTAACTCCGGCATGTATGCTTCAACTCGTATGCTATGGGACCTGGCCCGTGACGGAAAAGCTCCGAAATTCCTTGGCAAGCTCGATAAAAGAGGGGTTCCAGTGAATGCTCTTATCGCGACTTCTTTAGTCGGTTGCCTCGCTTTCTTAGCTTCATTTTTCGGTGACGGTGTAGTTTATATTTGGTTATTAAATGCTTCAGGTATGGCTGGATTTGTCACATGGGTTGGAATTGCGATTGCTCACTATCGATTCCGCAAAGCCTATGTAGCTCAAGGTCTTGATTTGAATGCTTTACCATACCTTGCTAAAGGATTCCCAACTGGACCGATTTTTGCGCTCGTATTATGTATTTTCATTATCATTGGACAAGGCTACCAAGCTTTCAGCAGTAGCGGGATTGATTGGAATTCCATGTTTGTTTCTTACATTGGCCTGATCTTTTTCTTCGTCCTATGGTTCGGCTATAAAATTAAGTATAAAACTAAAATCGTTCCACTTGAGGAATGTGATTTTAAAGTAAAATAAGCGTTTTAAAGGACCTGATTTCTTCTTCAAGAGGAATCAGGTCCTTTTTTTATCATTTCCCGCCAGAAGACTCCCTCTTCAAGCCTGTGAAGGGCGAGATGAATGGCGGTTGGCATAGCCAAAGTAATCCTTTGACAAACATACGTTCGATGGTTAATAATAACTATAAGGGGGTGAAACCAATGGTCGTAAACAAAGCTTATAAATTTCGAATCTATCCAACTAAAGAACAACTAGTTCTAATCAATAAAACGATCGGCTGCTCCCGTTTTGTCTTTAACTTCTTTTTAGGCAAACAAAAGGAGAAAGATGCCTACTGGTATATTTGTGAAGAAATGAAGCAGAACGGCCAATTACCCTCTAATGAATGGAAAGGTTCTTTTCTGGATAAATACGCAACAATCAAAGAACTTCCAGCTTTAAAGAAAGAGTATTCTTTCCTGAAAGAAGTAGACAGTATTGCCTTACAGAAATCGGTGGA
>NZ_JBFUIB010000095.1:0-11881 GCF_056402095.1 Peribacillus sp. P4_C12 | reverse complement strand
ATTTTTTAAGTCCCCTTAAAGTAGTCCAACGCATACCATGCTTTTCTTTTGCATCTGCGAATACACGCTCAATCGTTTCTTTACGTTTCGCATATATAGGTTTTACATCTTGATGAGTACGTAGATGATCTGCTTCCTCCACATATGCTTGCCAGATATGCCGTGTCACCACTTTTTGGTGGTCTTTGCTTTCTGTACACCGTGATAAAGATGAGCATGTTGCACAAATGTGTTTTGGCGATTTGTACTCGCGATAGCCCTCTTTATTTGTTGTTGAGTACTTTAAAGTCTCGCCCGAAGGGCAAAGGTAACAATCAAAATGTTCATCGTAAATATATTCATGTTTGCGATAGAATCCTTCTTTTGTACGAGGACGTGTATAGGGTAAAGCCGGTGTAATTTCTTTTCCAAATAGATAGCTTGTAATGGCTGGTGTTTTATAAGCTGCATCTGCCGCAACGGCTTCGGGTTTTCCAACTTTCTCAATCACTTGTTCAACAAGTGGCTCTAATATATGACTATCATGCGTATTTCCAGGTGTTACAATCGTTCCCAGTACAAAACCGTTGCGGTCTGCGGCCGCGTGGAATGAATAGGCAAACTGTTTTGTTCGTTCATCTTTCACATAGTAGCCACTYTCAGGATCAGTTGTACTTTCTTTAATCTCTTTGGTTTCTTCCTTATCAAATTTATCCGGTGGGAAAGGCTTCTTTCCATGGTTTTCACGATCTTGATTTATTTCTTCTTGAAGGCGTCCTTGATACGCTCGTGTTTCCTTGCGAACGATTTTCTTTTCAAATTTCCGCTTATTCGCACTGGCTTTCACATGTGTGGAATCAACGAATACGTGCTCTGCACTTATTAACTTTCTATCGGCAGCTGTCATTAAGATGCGATAGAATATYTGTTCAAACAGGTCTGTATCTTTAAAGCGCCGCTCATAATTTTTGCCGAACGTTGAGAAGTGTGGCACTTTATCATGGAAACCGTAACCTAAGAACCAACGGTAAGCCATATTTGTTTCAACTTCTTCAATCGTTTTACGCATTGAACGAATACCGAAGGTATATTGAATGAATGTCAGTTTAACTAAAATAACTGGATCGATACTTGGGCGACCTACCTCTGAATACATATCTTTTACCAAATCATAAATGAAAGTGAAGTCAATGGCTGCCTCAATTTTACGAACCATATGGTTCGCTGGCACCAGTTGATCCAAAGTAATCATTTCAAGTTGATCTCGCTGAATAGAATTATGTTTCGAAAGCATCGTCATCACCTCAAGTTTTAATACTCCTATATTAAAACAAAATAGACTGTAGGCAAAAGTGTTTATTTCTAATTGTTAAAACAAAGTTGATTGGAACGGAAGGTGCGAGACTCCTGCGGGAAAAGCGTGTCTAAGGGAGACCCCACAGGCGCAAAGGCGCCGAGGAGGCTCCCTGACCGCCCGCGGAAAGCGAGTGCCTGGAGTGGAAATCAACGTTCGAATTTTTACAACCCCTCAAAAAAACTGTAGACAAACTCGATTTTCATCGAGTTTGTCTACAGTCTGCGCGATGCTTTAATAAGAATCGCTTTTCTTAATAAACTATCGGGGCAGTTTAGTTCATTAATAACTCATTTATGAATTGATTAATGATAAAATAATGGAATAATTTCCTTGATTAAATGGGGTGAAGAAATGTATTGGAAATTAAGAATTCCTCTTTTTTTGTTTGTTATGGGTATTACATCTGGTCTTTATCAAAAGTTTCCTAACCTTTTTCTTGTAAATACATCTTATTTTATAAGAAGTGTTGTATATATTGGCCTAATTGGAATCATCTTTACTATTTTAGAAAATTCAAAAGTGAATGAAAAAAAAGTCCATATAATTATTGGGATGGTGTTAATTTTTTCAGGAATTTTATTTGATAATCTAATGGTGTAAAGACCATCCTTAATCAACTAACAGGTACGTAGCTGAAGATCGGAGCTGTCTTTAAGGCAGTTTTTTCTTTATGCAACTATCGGGGCAGGTTAGTTCAACAAGCTTTAATTAAGAAATATTCCCATTTCAAACTTATTTAGAGCAAGGTTATTTCTTGCTTTTTTCTTTGTGTTTAAAAGTTGCTTTTTATTCAAAAAGGGAATTTTTTTGTTGAAAAATAATACTATTAGTGTAAAATTACACTAAAAAGGAGTATTTAGTATATATGGAAAAAGAAGAATTCATCAATTTAATATCAGAAAAAATGAAACTTGTCCGAACAGAACAAAGTTTTTCTCAAGATAAGATGTCTGAAATTCTAGGGATTTCAAAAAAAACACTAGTTCAAATTGAAAAAAGAAGAACAGAAGCCAATTGGACCACCGTTGTTGCATTTTGTGCTTTATTTAATCATAGCCAATTGTTGATATCATCAATTGGTGACAATCCAGTTGATTTTGTTCAGTTAATTGCTAGCAAAAATGGTGGTACGCCTAAAGAAAAAACAATGGGTGGTAAGCTATGGTGGAAAGAAATCGAGTATAGAGGGGATTTTCGTTTGCAACAAAATTTGATTAGTAACCATTACCGTATATTGGATCAATATGATTATCGTTGGCATAGTTCTTTTAATAAAGAAGAGAGTTTAAGTCGTTTAAATGAATTACAGGCGGTGGGGACTATCGAGATAGACAAAGGTATAGGGATGGGGATATATAAAGAATAAGATTTATATATTTCCAAAGGAGGACGACATGAAGACCTCGTGGTTAATACTTACTTTAATACCTGCTCCATTCTTGTTTCACTTTTTTGAATATGGACAACACATTAAGCGTGAAGAAGCATCTTTTCTATATTTAGGTACTGTAATCTTTGTTATTATAATTGGGCTTTTATCTGGTCAAATAAGAATTCGTTACGTTATTTTGGTTAATGTTATAACGGGGTTATTATCAATGTTTTTGGCTATGTATTTTATTCCTGACGATGGTTGGTTTAAGCCAGTAGGTAGAGATGTTGCAGTAATCATTGTTGCAGTTGTTTTTTTAGTGGGACAATTAATAGTAAGGTCTTTTTCAAGACCATTCTTTGTTAAGAAGGAAAGTTAAAACTTTTCTTCTTACTTCAGTCAGGATACCACAAATGATTATGGTTTATTCAAAATCAACCAATAACTTTAACATAGCCTAAAAAATAGAGAAAAGCCAAAAAATAACTGAAATAAAAGAAAGCCTACTTCCTTAAATAGCAAGGATCGTAGGCTTTCTTTATTCTTAAAGGTGTTTAATTTACAATAAAGTCGTACCGATTTGAAAAAAGTTTAACCGTTTTTCTTATGGAACTATAGGAGCAGGATAGTGGAACAAGGAATTTCAATAGAAAATCAGAAATTACATGGTAAAATAGTAAAAAAAAGATGTGTAATATATGAAAGTATCTTTAATTGCTGCGATGGATAAGAATAGAGTCATTGGCAAGGAGAACGACATCCCTTGGAGAATCCCGAAGGATTGGGAGTATGTTAAAAATACTACAAAGGGACATCCAATCGTATTAGGCAGAAAGAACCTTGAGTCAATCGGAAGGGCTTTACCTGACCGAAGGAATGTTATTTTGACGAGAGATAAGAGTTTTTAGATGGGCCCAGGATGAAAATTTAATTAATGGAAATCCTGCTTCCAAAATCAAGGAACCAAAATTAGAATTAAGGGTTCCAAAATACTTGTCTGAAGAGGAAATTGAACATTTGCGGGAAGCTTGTCATACAACATTCGAAAATGCTTTATTTGAGTTTATGTAYTCAACAGGATGYAGAATTGGTGAAGCAATAACKCTAGATAGGRCMTCAATYAATTTYTCTAATCAATCAGCAATCGTATTAGGWAAAGGAMATAAAGAACGAGAAGTATATTTYAATACTCGTTGTGAAATATGGTTGAAGCGATATTTAARTGAGCGWAAAGATCATGAGGAAGCACTMTTTGTGACAACACGYGCMCMCCATCGAATGAGTATTTCTCAAGCGAGAAACRTTATAAAAYTGRTAGCAAAGMGAACGGACATTAAAAAGAGCATTCATCCYCAYCAGCTTAGACATAGTTACGCCACAAATTTATTGAATAATGGAGCKCCTCTRGAAGTGATTCAAAATTTAATGGGYCATGAAAAAAGTGAAACCATAAAAATTTATGCATATCTAAGTGGTGCAATGCGGAGAGACTTGTATAGAAAGTAYTTTTAAGGGACCARGGGTCCTTTTTATTTTGTTCTTAATAAACTATCGGGGCAGGATAGTTTCATAAGAAACGCAATAAAATCTTGGTTTTATTGGTGATAATTGAACGAGCAGAATTAAATTCCAACAAAGGCATATTTTATGGTAAAATAAGGTTTTGTTTGAGCTGGAAGGAAGGGTCGATGGAGTGTATTTAATTAATGGTAGTTTGCTTATTGGAATTGGATTTATATGTTATTTGGCTGGAAGAGGTATTTTAATAGGGTTTAATTAAAAAAACAAAAACAAGTATATTGGTTAAGGGAAGTTATTAATTTTCTTTTTGTTTTATACATACTTATGGTTGTTTCCGTTACACTGTTTCCATTAGCTTTATTGATTGATTTTAATATGCAAAATATTAAGTTTGGCTTAAATCTAATTCCACTTGTTGGAATTATAAATGATATTAAACAAATAGGTATTGCATATGACGGTGATACCGTGTTTATGATTAGATTAATTATTAGAAATGTGGGTGGAAATATATTATTATTGATGCCTTTGGGTGTATTATCACCGATAATATGGAATAAATTTAAGGATTTTAAAAATATTGTACTATTCGGATTTGTTATATCAATTAGTATAGAATCTATACAATTTACTGAACTAATAGCAGGTGGTTGGGGAAGAACAGTTGATATTGATGACGTAATTTGTAATGTATTAGGTGTTATTCTTGGATACTTCATTTATAAATTTACGTTTAAATTAGCCGATAAATTTCAGATCGAAATATTACAAAAATTAAACTCTGGGAATTCAAGATTGTTTGATAACAATAAAGGAACTCAATTATAAATTTTATTGAACAAACAGGTGCTTTAGCTGACGATCAGAGCTGTCTTTAAGGGAGCTTTTTCATATGGAACTAAAGGGGCAGGATAGTTCATTAAGAACTACCTGTTTTTTTTATTGAATACCTTGCATTATAAAGTAATTTAAAATATATTTATACCAAGAGGTGGGTAATTTGGAAATTAATAAGGAAGTCTTAAAAGGTCATATAGACACTCTCATCCTTTCTCTTTTACACAGGAGGGATATGTACGGCTATGAATTAGCCAAAATTGTTCGTGAAAAGAGTGATAACCAATTTGAACTAAAAGAAGGCACACTTTACTTGTCATTAAAGCGTTTAGAAAAAAATGAATGGATTTCTTCTTACTGGGGGGATGAGCAAGGACCAGGAGGTAGAAGAAAATATTACAAACTTACAGCCATGGGTGAAGAAGGATTTGAAGAAAAGCGTTCGGAATGGAAATTTGTAAAAAAATTAATCGATACGTTTTTGGAAGGGGGAGAAAATATTGAAGCAAATTGAAGAGTATGTTAATTCTGTTTATCGAAATGTTGATGGTGATAAAAACGAAATTGAAGAATTAAAAGAGGAAATGCAATCACATTTATTAGAGGCTGCCTATGAGTTAAAAGAAAAAGGTATATCGGCAGAAGAAGCGAGCAGAATGGCTATTGAAAACTTCGGAGATAAAAAACACATGATAAAAGGATTATCAGAATTTTTTAGTGTACAAAAGAGATTTGCTCGTTATATCTTATTATTTTCATTGGTTTCACTTGTGCTAGGAGCAATCATTTTTGTAAACGCCTACTTAGAAATATATAATTTCAAGGAAGAAAGAGGCATCATCATGAACGATGTGTTAACCATTTTAGGTGATGATGTTGTGATTTCTGACTCCCAAAAAGAGGATATTCAAACTATTTTCGACGAACATAGGGATCATTTGAATTATCTTGCAATATTTAATACAGAAGAGAACGCTCAATTAAAAGATTGGTTGAAAGAATTTAAAATAACACAAAAACCTTCTACCACTTACCCAATTGAATATCAGTATGCAACATTTATGATTGAAGATCCGTATGAGATTTTCAATAAAGAAGAAATTGTTAGCGATGATTATGATTTAGGAACAGTGGCTAGTACAAAGGATAATTGGATTGTTCAATATGAATATAAGGATACCTACCAGAATGTTATTGAAGCAAATAATTCATGGGTATTAGGAGATTACATGGATATTTTTCAGCTACCGATTTTGTTCTTTGTAGTGTTTGGGGTTCTAATTATTGTTTGGGGATTCTTAAAAAAATATCATAAAACATATTTAAAAGGACTAATAAACTGAATCTCTTAATGAACTATCGGGGCAGGATAGTTCAACAAGCTGATAACTCTAATAAGTCAGTGAAAACAACAGTTTCAAGTGGTATATAATAAAAATATAACTATCCGAACCTTTTAAGAGAGGCGAATAACATGAAGGTAGAAATAAGCTACTTCCCTCCAGAAAAAATAATAACTGTACCTGGCCCAGAAGCCACTTATCCTTTTGAGATAACCGGTGAGTTCCAATATATCGTAGAGTTTTCTTGTTATATTGATGGGGATTATACAGATGCCCATGAAGAATTCTTTTGCAATTGGCTGGAGAACCCAAATTATTACCCTATTTATACACTTGCGGAAATCTATGATTTTCAACTAGCAGAGTACGAAGAGCTGTTTAAGATGCAAAATATAGAGTTTAATTATATGAAGGGGAGTCGCAAAGACATGTTCTTTGTAAAGGCAATTATCCGCAGCCCGCAGCAATTTAAACAATACTATCCTTATTTGCATGGGAATGGGAGCATGTTGAACTTATCATTATGGTCCTTAAAACAGGATATAATCAGACTAGAGGAAAGGGAACATGAGTCACCTTATCCTGTAAAAAGGACTAAAAATAACCGAACCAGACTAGTTAAATTAAAGCGGATAGCCAATACCCCGATAGCAACTTTAGCTGAAAGTTCCACTATGTTTTGGGTAGGGTATGATGGTGATTATATTACCGCGTTCTCAAATGATGAACACTTTTCAACAATAGACTCTCTTCAAAAAATAATACCAGAAAAGGTCGAGCTGGTAACTGATGATTATGAGTGGGAGTAGTGTTCTCCCATTCCAAAACCTTGATGAACTAACAGGAGCTTTACTTCAATAAGATGGTTGCTTTGGCAGCTCTTTGTCTTATGGAACTATCGGGGCAGATTAGTTTAATAAGGAGTTCATTAATTTTATATAGAATATTGATATATTAACTTCAACATTTTTTAGCTAAGGAGATATAAAAGTATGACTAAAAAAACTTCAATTAAATATTTACTTTATTTCTTTTCCTATTTACTCGTTTACCCGTGCAGCCTCCCTTTACTTTTAATGCTTACTTTTGTAGCAGATAGTCCTACTGTTTCTGAAAGTACATTAGATATAATATTTTATATTTTCTCCTTATTCGTTACAGTCGTTGGTTCTACTATTTTAAATTACTTATTTAAGCGTTCTATGAAATTAAATAAGAATACTAAGCATACTTGGTTGATATTTTTTGCTCATTTAATCTTAATACCTTTAACATATATATTGATTTTAACCTAAATTTTTAGCACTGATTGTGAAGTATTCTACTTAAACTAACRGGTGCTTTACTTCATTATCAGGAGCTGATCAGCAGCTCCTTTTCTTATGCAACTATCGGGGCAGGTTAGTTCAACAAGGAATACTAATAATTGGTCAAATGAAAAGACAGTTTACCACCACATTTTAGGTATAATGAAATATATAAATTAAAGGTAAATTGGAGAATTTTTATGAAGTTAAATACTTTTTTTGAACCTGTTTCTAATCTTTCAAAAAAGCAAAAAATATTGCGGTTGTTTTTCTTTCTTATTTTATTTACTGATATTATCACTCGTATTCTAAAAATTGATTCAATGTTAGTTCAAAATATAATTGATTCAGTAATGGGATTATGCCTAATTGCTTTCGTCTTTGAAATGCTGTTTTTAAAGAACAAAAATTAATATTTACTAGTTATTAAGCTAACAGGTACGTTAGTTTAGATCAGGGGGCTGCCATTTGGTGGTCTTTTTTCTTAATGAAGTAAAAGGGCAGTTTAGTTAAAGAAAGAGATGTTAATTACAACATCTCTTTTTACTCCACTTCGTCTTCAGTTTTCAGCATTTCTTCATCTATGATGTCAACTAATTCTTGAATACTAAACATATAAAGAACAACTTCTTTATCAACATCTTCAATATGAACTTCGGCTTCAATTCGTATTTTTGTTGCTTTTCCTTTATAAATAACATCAAAAGTTCCAATTTCTTTAACTTATGGAACTAACGGGGCAGGTTAGTGGAATAAAAAGTGAATTAATCCATTATTATGTGTATTATGTTAACTGCATAAATCAGTTGTACAGAGATAATAAAGTTGTTTAATTTGCAATTATTTTGCGGTAATGAAATTAAATATCAAATAAAGGAAATATCTTCTTGACAGTCGAATATTAGCCTAGAACCATAATTAACTATTCCGATGAGGAGGATTCTTGTGCGTCCACGACCATTATCTATTGAAAATCCAGAGTATGATAGGTATGTTAGTCTTGTGCCAGATGGAGATATTGAAGAAATACTTAGTAAGCAACGAACTAAGACCATTACCCTCTTGAGCAGCATATCAGAGGAGTCAGCAAGGAAGGCGTACGCACCAGGGAAATGGACTTTAAAAGAAGTGATTGGGCATATGGCCGACGCGGAACGTGTGATGTCGTATCGAATGCTTGCCATTGCACGAAATGAAAGTGCGCCACTCCCAGCAATGGATCAGGATCAATACGTTTCTGCGGCAAACTTCAACAAATTATCCTGGGAGCAGCTACTAGCTGATTTAGACACGGTACGCTCCAACACGTTAAGTCTTATTTCAACCATTGATGATGCAGCATGGGATCGTAATGGAACTGTAATGAACAGCCCAGTTTCGATAGGTACCTTTGCATATGGCATTGCCGGGCACGAGTTACACCATATGAAAGTGATTAGTGATAAATACTTATAAGTCTTTTTCTATTAATGAAAAAACCTAATTTCTTATTTAATGCTGAGAAATTAGGTTTTTTTTCATTGCTCCATTAAAGCGCCCGATAACGGAAGATCTTTATGCACACATGTGCTACGAAATTACTAAGTAAACTTGCCTTTAATGCAAGATAAACGGTTCCACTACTTTTAATTAAGTTTATTTAAGATTTTTTTCTAATTCATAGTCCTGTTCGATTATTTTAATAATATTATATGATTCTTCTGCTATTACTTTGTTAGAATTTCTATTCCAATTGTAAGTAATTAAAGCCTTCCATAAAGCCCAACCTCTTGCACGATTCCAAGTACCCTCATCCATATTCAATGTATTCTTGAATACCTTTTTACTTGTATCATCAAAAAATGTCCATGCCATAGCAGCATCACAAGAAGGGTCCCCAATTCCTAAAATTCCAAAATCAATAATAGCAGAAAGCTTTCCATCTTTAACTAGAATATTACCTGGTGCAATATCACCATGAATCCAAACTGGATTTGCGGCCCATTTTGAATCTAATGCAAGTTCCCAGATTTCATTCAATAATGAAACGTTTAATATATCTTTATTCTGTTCGATTGCATCTCTGGTCTCTTGATCGTATACTGCAACATTTCCACCTCTATAAAAATTATGTTTCCCTGCTAAAGGACCACCACTAGCATCAATAGATTGTAATTCATTTAAAAATGTCCCCAAGTCTTTTGCAAGTTGGCTAAGATCATTAATATTTTTTAGATTTAATGTCTCTCCCTCTACCCACTTGTTGACAGTCCATGGGAATGGGTATTCCTTACTAGGATTCCCTTTTGCTAAAGGTGTTGATATTGGTAAAGAAAGTTCTTTTGATAATTTTGGTAACCACTTTTGTTCTTTCTCCACTTGAGGAACATAACCTTCAGCACTTGGTAACCTTACACTCATATCGTCTCCCAAGTGAAACGTTCTATTGTCATTTCCACCATTTTTAACAGGTCTGATTTCTAATTTTGACCATTCTGGGAATTGCTCATTTATTAATCTTTTAACTACATTCACATCAATATTATTCATTTAATACACCTCTATCAGTTATTAATCACCTTACGTTTGGCTTCAGCACCACATTTAGTTAGAAATAATCTCATTAGAATTACCTCCCTGTATTCAAATTACTCTAATTATAGCACGATTAAAAATTTCACTCATTTGCTATTTAGCTAAGTAATGAATATTAAAATTCCATCATTTTCACAATAAGTTCCTCCACAATATGGCCCTTTAGTGGAATAAAGATTGGCAAATTATTCACTTCTGATAATTTTCTATATAATGAAGCTCTTTCTTTATGCAACTAACGGGGCAGGATAATTGAACAAGATAATGTATGATATTAATATATCTAACAATTCGGGAGGGTTAATATGTTTAATGGTGGTACATTGTTTGCATCAGATGGTGTATTTGTTCTTTTAACTTTTTTACCTATTATTTTCTATTTAGTTCTTACTGTTTTTGGCATTTATTTTGTAATTAAAGTAATTAAGTTCATGAATGCGAAAACAAAATCAGACCAAGAAAGAAATGAAAAGATTGATGAATTAATTAAGGTTGTCAATCAAGGTAAGAGGATTGAATAATTTTATGTTTAGTTGAAATTTCGTGTGGCATTACTTCATAGTGAGGCATTTCTTCTAGAACTAACGGGTGCGTTAGTTCTAGAAGGGGTAGAGTTTCCGGCCCCCCGAAAATCGGCAGAGAAAAAGGATCTTCGATTAAAGATCCTTTTTGCTGCTTGTGAACTAAACTTCCCCGTTAGTCTAAACTCAGATATTTAGTTACGACCTGTTTGATCTAGCTTGAGCCACCCTAGGATTAAAAGGAACTTTTACTAATGACGGCTGGTAATCGCATACCTGGTACCAGAACCACTTGATGAATAAATCCACACTTCGGCCGAAGCTTTATACGGGTCTTTATCCCAAAATTGAGCCGTATAACAAGAGGTTTGACCTTTCATTACCCTCCCGTTTCCACCGGAAGAAGCACAACTTCCAGATGTTCTCCAAGTAGTGCCATTGGTGTAACTATCTACGTATACATTGGCATAATTATCGTACGGAGCAGCAGAATAAAACTTTACGTAACCCCAAGCCGTATGACAATAGGCACTTCCTTTTAGCTGTACATATCCAATTTTCACGCCGTTTTTATATATATATTTTGTTTCATAGGTGATTGGACTTTTATTCGCACAACCTGTTGAGTAAGGGTTTGAACCATCATAAGATAGGGCAGATGCTTTATTTATTGGTGTAATTGCAAATATCATTGAAAAGCATAAAACAAACAGTAATAGCCATTTCTTAATAATCCCTTGAGATAATGTCATTTTTTTCTTCTCCTTTAAAATAAGTTTTTAATACCAACTAGTTGGTATTAATCAATTTATTATATGATGAAGAATTTGTTATGATTAATACAATATTCAGATTTATTTTAAAAAGGGGGCTGCTATGTTAAATCATCATCAGAAACAATAAAAAAAGAAGCTTCGAAGAGCTTCTTTTTTTATCGACCGAATAGTCGATTCCTTAACATTGAACTGACCCCATAAAGTTAGACAGGTTATTTCGTTAGGCAGCCCGTTGGGCATGAGCTCGGTATTGTACCGGGCTCATGCCTTTTAATTTTGCCTTGATTCGTTCGT
>NZ_JBFUIB010000094.1:0-11978 GCF_056402095.1 Peribacillus sp. P4_C12 | reverse complement strand
CTCTAGGGCCAAGGAATGCAAATAATCTGGATAACCAATTAAGGTTTTGACACCTGTTTGAAGTTTGGAAAAGAAAGAGCGGTATTCGTCCGTTCGATATTCCTCCCACACATATTCTTCAGTACGTTCCTCCCGCGTTTGATATAAATCTTTTAAACTAGGTGCGTTCGAGGATCTAATCTGATACTTTTTATGTCCAAGCAGAAGCAGGGGTATCAAGTTAACTCTCCCATATACGGAAAGGTCATAAATGTTGATGAAAAAGGTTGGCGGCAGTAATATAACCTCGAGCGGGATTGGGAATAGAGGCGGCCATTTATATTGGCCAGTGACGGTGAGCATCATTTTAGTTAGCGTATTGGTCTGTTTGATTCCGCCGTTAGAAAGAATGAATTGTTTGGCCTTTCTCATATGGGGATCTTGTTTTTTCCGTAGGCCGCTATATAGAAGACCATAGTAAGCTTCAATCGTGACCGAGAGATTGCCTTCCTTTTCATCATGGAAAAGTTTCCAAGAACCGTTTTCTGTTTGTCTGCTTTCAATCCTTTTTACTAAAGCCTCTATAAGGGCAGCATCTTCTATGTCTAAAATTTTTAGTAAAATAATCATATAGGCATCAGCTGTTATCCCAGTGTCAAAGGGATAGTTCCAAGATCCATCTGCTGATTGGTCTTGCTTTAAGTGATAAACAAGTCGGTTAATTTCCAATTGTACATGTTGGTGATTCAAAGGTGTTCCCCCTCCTAAACACATTGTCCGTTTATATATATATTCAAAAGTTTTTGCTGCATTCAAGAAAGACGACTGAATGGTGTCAGAAACTCTGCTAATGCTTAAAGAAGGAATAAAAAATAAAACGCTTCGGCAATGAAAGCTGCCAAAGCGTTTTTTAGGTAGTAGTGGAGATTTATTATTTAACTGGTAAGGCTGATTGTTGCATGTAGCGGTAAATCGGAAGTTCTCCGCCCTTAACAGCGGGAATGAAATTGAATGTAACGTAACTGTCTATGCCTTCAGGTTCGAGTGCGAGGGAAATGAAGTTAGCGTCAGGCTGGTCCATGTTAAATACATAGCTTCCTCTCGGGAATTCCTGTTTTTTCGCAGATACAGTGGTCGTCACTTCTTTGGTTGTATGTCCGCTTTCAAGTGTAGTGGACACCTTCAAATCCTTTACTTTGTAACTTTCAACAGATAATTTCACAGGTTTTTTTAGTTTTTTCACCTGCACTCCCAATAACTGAAGTTTATTTGCAATATCATTATATTCAGGTGGGAGGATATATGCTGTTGGTCGATCTCTAACAAGGGTAGGGTAGGCATCGGTAGAATCCAGCCAATCGATAGGCGTATCGACCTTTTTGGCTTTTGCTAAATCAACTACTGTTAACTTTTGATTTTTTATCAATTTATTTTCGCTGGTGATGACAATTTTGTCATGATCATTTGCCTTTCTCCCTTTTTTCACCACTTCATTTTCGGCCTGCTTGACCACCTTTTTTACTGTACTGGCTTGATCAGCTGTCGTTTTAATGAAGGCAGCCTGAGCTGTAGCTTGTGCATAAACACGACGTTTGAAGTCAGTACGACCGATATTGATACCCCTTGTTTCAATTAAATAGGTCATCGTATTTTTCAATCCGAGAGCGTTGCGACCGATGCGGGCTTCTGTGCTTCCTTCAGTAGCGGTAAGAATTCCAGCATCAGAAGTATCGAGTGTATAGTAATCATGATAGGAAAGCTTTTCTTTTTCCAGTGTTTTAAAAACATTAGGCAAAAGAAGTTCATCGGATGCTTTTCGAAGCTGTTCTGGAATATTTAAATTCTTTGCTGAAGAAATGAGCAGATCATAGGAAGCGATGGATCCATTTGCGCCTACCTTTTTTAGGGGAGCGGGGTTCACTGTATATTCATGTACATCAAGAATGACTTCAGGCTCATAATCATTGATGGTTTGATGAATAGTCTGTACCTCAGGATACTCCACTTTTAAATAGTCTCGATTCGCATCCATGTCATTAGATGTAAATCGTTTAAAATAATAGGAGCCATCTGGATTTACTCGTGGAACGATGGCAATGTTTACTTTATCGAGGACATCACCAAGTTTTCCTTCAGCAAGCCATTGGGCAATCACTAATGTAGATTCACCAGAGGCGGGTTCATTGCCATGAATCTGACCTTGAATCCAAATCAACGGTTTCTTAGTATCCTTTTTCAGCTTTTTTGAATCCTTGCTGAAAAGGAGCATCGGGATATCGCGTCCTTCTGTAGATTGACCAATTGTCTTAATTTGTATGTTTTTGCTTTTGTGGGATAGTTTTTTGATATAAGTTATCATTTCTTCTTGGCTTGTAAAGGCAATCTTGTCATGTTGAAAGGCAGGAGTCTTGAAGGTAACTTTAGGGTCTGGGAAAAGGTAGGAGAGATTTTCTGGCTGAATGTAGCTAGGACCCTTGCCATAATAAGGGGTAAATTCATCTGCCTGAGCCGTGGAGCTTAGGCCGGGCAATCCAGTGATAAGACTAAGAGAGACAACAGAAACAATCGTTGGTATGATCTTTTTCACATACATCCTCCTAATTAATCTTTTTCCCATAAATTATCATATATAATACTAGAAAAATAGCATAAACTTTGAAAATAGTAAAAAACAGGAAGTATCTACTAGGTTGATAAAGGGCGTTCTATGGCTAGGTGCCCAGAAGTAGTTATGTATTCTGCTACTCCTCATAAATCACAATATAAAACCTAAATCAAAGAAATGAAGACGAAACAACAATAAGAGAGCTCCAGCCGTGAAACAGTAGAGCGATCTTATTTCATCCCGACTGCAATGGATGATATAACGGATGCTCCAGAGGGGCTGATACAGCTAATCCTTTTATGCACTCCTATTATATAGAAGGAATAGGAGTTATAGAGGTTTTTTTATACGCGGTTTTCTTCATTATAATTTTAGGGATATAGTTAAAGTCTCTACAATAAAATAAGGACCAAAGCAATTTGAAGTTGCTTGGCCCGTATTTATTTTAATATGTTTTGTAACTGGTTTAACAGATCTTGTGTATTTTCCCCACTCATAATCTGCCCGTTTACTTTAGCATAGGGTGTCGTATTACAAAGTTTACATTCACTTAAACATTCATATTCTTTATATTGAATTCGGGGATTCGTCAAGAACTTTCCATACACAGCGAGTGTTTGTTCATTAAGGAAACGGTCAAGATTATTTTGACAAAATTCAATCTGGATTTTCTCTTTTTTGGTGAACATTTTAGAAAGAAAGGTTTTCATTATATCGCTACTTTCATTGGAAGAGTAAATATATGTTATTTTGATTTTATCACTTAATGTTGTGAAATGCATGGTTTGAAAGAATTTAATACACAAGTACTTTATATAGATTGTGTGAACAAGAGAGGATACAATTCCCAATTTATCTAAGTAATTAGGTTGTATATGTTGACACAAGTCAAAGGAATGGTAGAATAGAAATGACAACGATATTGATAATGAATCTCATTATCAAAAAAAGGAAAACACGTGCAGTTATTATTGTAGCTCATGGGTCTTATTTTTAATTAAAAATAGATAAAAACTGAACAATAGTCTTTATTCATATATTTTTAATTAAAAATATTATCACTGTGTTTTTACTGATATAGGAAGAGTAGGAAATGAAGATGAAGATAAGATATTTAGTCATGGCGTTAATTGTTTTATCATTTACCTCATTGTTTATTGGTGTAAAAGATATTACGCCTCTCGATTTATTAGATTTAAGTGATGATAAAGTGCAAATTATGCTGCAAAGCCGTTTTCCTAGAATGGTAACTATTATCATTGCCGGGGTCGTTATGAGTATCAGCGGCTTAATCATGCAGCAGTTAAGCAGAAATAAATTTGTATCACCAACAACTGCCGGTACGATGGATTCTGCAAGGTTGGGTCTTCTTCTTGCTATTATCATTTTTCCATCAGCAGCACTTATTGAGAAAATGGCATTCGCATTCATATTCGCTTTGGCAGGCACTTTCTTGTTCATGAAAATTCTTGATCAAGTTAAATACAAGGATACGATTTTTATTCCATTGGTTGGTTTGATGTTTGGTAATATCGTCGGATCTATTTCAACTTTCTTTGCTTATAAATATGATTTGATTCAAAGTCTCAACACATGGATGAATGGGGATTTCTCGATGATTATGTCGGGAAGATATGAACTAATATACATAAGTATCCCTTTGGTCATTCTCGCATACTTCTTTGCTAATAAATTCACTGTGGCAGGGATGGGTGAGGAGTTTGCTATCAATCTTGGACTCAATTATAAATTTGTAGTCAATTTTGGATTGGTTATCGTAGCATTATCCTCTACCGTCGTCTTGTTAACGGTGGGAACAATTCCTTTTATAGGACTGATTGTACCTAATATTGTTTCACTTTACCTTGGTGATAATTTGAAGAAGAGTCTTTCTCATACAGCATTGCTAGGGGCTGTGTTCCTATTGATCTGCGATATTCTGGGTCGGATTATCATTTATCCATTTGAAATTCCGATAGGTCTCGTAGTTGGTGTAATAGGAAGCGCCGTATTTATCTATCTGATAATGAGGAGAAAGGCATATGAATAATAAAGGAAAAATCATTTTACTAGCTGTTGTTGCAACTGTTTTAACGGCAGGTTATATCTTTTGGGATCTTGGCCCGAATTGGGATTATGCACTTCCAAGAAGGGTTATCAAAATTATCGCCATCATTGTAGTTGGTTGTGCGATTGCCTTCGCAACAGTAGTTTTCCAGACAGTAACAAATAATAAAATTTTAACACCAAGCATTTTAGGATTAGATTCTATGTATATGCTGATTCAAACAGGAGTCATCTTCCTGTTCGGTTCAACACATGTCATGATTTTAAATAAAAATCTAAATTTTCTGGTTACTTTGACAGCTATGCTTATTTTCTCCAGTCTACTGTTCAAGTTCATGTTCAAGCAAAATCGAAATATATATTTTCTCTTGCTGATAGGCATCATATTCGGAACATTATTCGGCAGTATGTCATCATTTATGCAGGTATTGATTGACCCGAATGAATTTCAAATCATTCAAAATAAAATGTTTGCGAGTTTTAACAATGTCAATACGGACTTATTGACGTTAGCTATTGTCCTTATGATAGCAGTAATCGTATATTTTATGAGATTTTTGAAGTATTTAGATGTCATGTCCTTAGGGAGAGACCAAGCCATAAACTTAGGTGTGGATTATGATTTTGTAACGAAACGGGTATTAATCGTTGTCACGATTTTAATCTCTATTTCAACGGCCCTGATAGGTCCTATCACATTCCTCGGCTTACTTGTTGCCAATGTGGCGTATCAATTTATTAAGTCTTATCAGCACAAACATATCCTTCCAGGTGCGATGCTGATTAGTGTGATTGCCTTGGTCGGCGGCCAATTCATAGTTGAGAGAATCTTCACCTTCTCTACAACTTTGAGTGTCATTATCAACTTTGTTGGCGGTGTCTATTTCATCTATCTTCTATTAAAGGAGAATAAGTCATGGTAGAAGTGAAAAGTTTATTCAAAAAATATAATAATAAAACGGTTGTCGAGGATGTATCCATTGAAATTACCAAAGGAAAAATCACTTCTTTCATCGGCCCTAATGGTGCGGGAAAAAGTACGGTTCTTTCGATGATCAGCCGACTCATTACTAAAGATTCAGGGGAAGTCCTGATTGATGGTAAAGACATGGGGAAATTCAACAGCAATGAGCTTGCGAAAAAAATCGCTATTTTAAAGCAAGCTAACCACATTAATATCCGATTGACGATTCGTGAACTCGTCGCCTTTGGTCGATTCCCTTATTCACAAGGGAAATTGACTAAAGAGGATTGGAAATATGTCGATGAAGCGATTGAATATATGGAACTTGAGAATATGCAGGATAAGTTTCTTGACCAGCTTAGCGGGGGCCAACAACAACGGGCTTTCATTGCAATGGTAATTGCACAAAATACAGAGTATGTACTTCTTGACGAACCTTTGAACAATTTGGACATGAAGCATTCTGTCCAAATCATGAAGGTATTAAGAAGGTTGGCTGATGAATTAGGAAAAACAGTCATTATCGTCATTCATGATATTAATTTTGCATCCTGTTATTCCGACTATATTGTTGCATTGAAGGATGGAAAGGTTGTCCAAAATGGACCTACCGAACAAGTCATTAATTCCAATGTATTAAAGGAAATCTATGATATGGATATTGAGATTCAAAATATCAATGATAATAAGATCTGCGTGTACTTTACTTAGGAACCACGCCATTTGGTTTTAAATTACTTCAGGTATTCGTAACTAAACTAGGAAACATTAAGAACACTCTTTAGGCTGTTAAGAGTTGGCGGGCGCCCAAGAATTGGCCGCCTCCTGTTTAAATGTAAGGGGAAAAGAGGAAAAATGATGGGTTCTAACAAGTTACGGATTCAAAATGTAATTTTAAATAATAAAAAATACTTTTCGAGGTGACATTTTAATGATTAAGAAATTATCTTTACTGCTATTAATAGCAATGCTGGCTGTAGTGGCTGTAGCTTGTGGATCAAATAATGAAAAAGAAGAATCAAGTCCGAAAAAAGAATCGGCTAAAAGCGAAGAAATAACAGTTAAGCACCAACTAGGAGAAACGAAAGTAAAAACAAACCCTGAAAAAGTTGTCGTATTCGATATGGGAACTCTTGATACACTTGATAAATTGGGTGTAGAAGTGGCTGCTGTTCCTCATGATGGCCTTCCTAAATACCTTTCTAAATATAAAGGTACAACTGAAAATGCTGGTGGATTAAAAGAACCTGACTTCGAAAAAATTAACGAGATTGCTCCTGACTTAATCCTTATTTCAGGTCGTCAATCTGATGCATATGAAGAATTAAGTAAAATTGCTCCTACAGTTTATGTAGGTGTGGATACTACAAAATATATGGAATCATTTGAAGAAAACGTAACACTTCTTGGTAAAATCTTCGGTAAAGAAAAAGAAGCTGCTAAAGAATTTGCAAGTGTTGAAGAAAACATCACCGCTTTGAAAGAAAAAGCACCAACAGATAAAAAAGGTTTAATCATTCTTGCTAGCGGTGGAAAAGTAAGTGCATACGGTCCTGATTCAAGATTTGGTATTATCCATGATGTATTCGGCGTTCCTGCAGTTGATGATAAATTAGAAGTATCTACACATGGTCAAAGTATTTCTTTCGAATACATTGCTGAAAAAGACCCTGATTACCTTTTCGTAGTTGATAGAGATGCAGTTGCTGGTGATGGAGCTGCAGCGAAAAAAACAGTTGAAAATGATATTGTAAAAAATACAAAAGCTTATAAAGAAGGCAACATCGTTTATCTTGATCCTAACTACTGGTACTTATCAGGCGGCGGTTTAGAGTCTGTTGATTCTATGGTTAAAGAAGTCTCTAAGGGTATTAAATAATAAAGATGTAAAGCAAGGCCTGCTCTCACGTAAAGTGAAAGCAGGCTTTTTTTGTTTTATATAAAGCAGATTTGCTCCTATAACAAATAGGCTAAGAGAACATACCATAATGAAAGATGACTGTACTTATTGAAAATCCCCACCTTTAAATAACGAGGGCTTATGCTCAACGACCGTTAACCAAGCCTTGTAGTTGGGCACCACAGTGAATGCAATCCCAGCTATGGATTTGATAGCAGCTAAGGAGATCAAAAGCTGGAAATGGACTCCTAGGAGCTTAAAGCAGGGGACCAAAAAAAACAAAAAACAGATGAGAATAAATATACTTTCTTCCTATTATATGTCGATTGTATAGCGATGCTATTTATCTTGCTGCTATTTATGAGTCAGGGGTAGTTTAAAGTCAAAAATCTCAGTGAACTTTGGCTGGTCATCATTGGATTTGTATGCATCTTGAATAATATCAATGAACAAACAGAGAAAATGACCCAAGATGAGTTCTATTTTTTTGGAGAGTGGGGAAGTAACATCACTTACGATGCAGTCTGAAAGCAGTCCTAATAATATTGTCAAAAATAGAAAATAAAAATGATCGAATTATGGGAAATTTGGAAGGCGATGTTGTCGATAATACTCGAATGGAGCATAAGAAAAGGCATCTTTTACAGTCAGGAATACAAGTAAATGTAGGATAAATGCTTTGAGTTATTAGTAGGTAGCCGACTCGCGTATGAGGTCGGAGATATTGAAAGAGAAGTCGTACAGGTAAATGTTCTGAACTGGAATTATAAAGTTTTCAGGGAGTAATTCCTGGACAAAATAAAATGAAAAAAAGCAATCATTCTTAGACTGTCGAATTATCGGGAAAGAAATCTTGGATAAATTTAATAGCTTTTGATGTTAAAAGAATTATTTTTTACAGTTTTTGTAATGTGCTGGTGTTTTTATATGGAGTCGTTTATAATGGTAAAAGCCTAAGGGAAGTGAAATTTAAATATAACTGTCATCCACATTTACCAGGAATTTATGGTGATATTTATTGGAATAAGATTTGGAGTTCCTATATATTAATTATAGGAAATCAAACTTCAAAGGCGGGGCCAAACTCTGTTATTTTTTCAAAGGCTTGTTCATAAGCTGAATAAGCGTTCTTTATGCAATAGTAAATATTGTGCCAAAAAGTGGTTTTGCGCAATCTTGACTATCTAAGTGAAAGAATGCTATCATAAGGTTTGCGATTTTCCGTCTTCTGTAAGTATGTAAAAATTTATATATATAAACCACTAGATTAATAGAGGTGAAAGCATGAATAATTTTCTTAAAAAGAGCCAGCATTTATTTGCAAATAATGTACTAGGCTTTTTCTTTATTGCGGTATTAATGTTTCAGATTAAAACTTATATTGGATATCGAGTTGAATTTAACTTAGGTATTGAAAATGGACTACAACAGTTTTTGCTATTCATAAACCCGATTAGTTCAGCTATTTTATTCTTTGGGTTGGCATTACTGGCGAAAGGTAAAAAATCGTTTAAATGGATTATTCGGTTGAACTTATTGATGTCCTTTTGGCTATTCTGCAATATTGTATACTACCGTTCATTTACCGATTTCATTACATTACCAACCTTGACACAAGTGCGAAATAATGCCGGAGATTTGGGACCGAGTGTTTTAGAATTATTTAAACCCCATGATGTACTTTATTTCCTTGATACGGTTCTTTTAATTGTTTTATATAAATTCAAAGACTTTAAAGTGGAAGACATCAAAGTTAAACGTCGTACAGTTGGAATGGTTTACCTTGCAGGACTTGCAATTTTCGCGATCAATTTGGGACTTGCTGAAAAGGATCGTCCGCAATTATTATCGAGAACGTTTGACAGGAATTATATTGTGAAATATCTAGGCATGTTTAACTATACTGTCTATGATGCGGTTCAGAATACTAAAACCTATGCTCAGCGTGCAACAGCTAATAGCACGGATATCGCAGAAGTCGTCAACTATACAAAAGCGACAAGCGCTGAGCCTAATCCTAAATACTTCGGTGCAGCTGAAGGGAAGAATGTTATATACTTGCATTTGGAATCCATGCAGAATTTCTTGATTGACTATAAGTTGAATGGAGAAGAAGTAACTCCATTTTTAAACTCACTTGCACATGATAATTCTGATTTCATGTACTTTGATAATTTCTTCCATCAAGTTGGTCAGGGTAAAACAGCGGATGCTGAATTCATGCTCGAAAATTCTCTGTTCGGTTTACCACAGGGGGCAGCATTCACAAACCGATCTCAAAATACGTATCAAGCGGCACCAGCGATTTTAGGACAAAAAGGATACACATCTGCTGTGTTCCATGGTAATTATAAATCTTTCTGGAACCGGGATAATATGTATAAGTCTCTTGGCTTTAATCAGTTCTTCGATGCAAACCATTATAATATGGAAAATAAAGAAGAAGTACTAAGTTATGGATTAATGGATAAGCCTTTCTTTAAAGAATCCATTCCTATGTTAGAAACACTTAAACAGCCTTTCTATACAAAATTCATAACAGTATCTCACCATTTCCCATATGCTATGGATCAGGAAAAAGCAACAATTGGTAAACAAACAACGGGTGATGCATCGGTTGATAGTTACTTCCAAACTGCACGCTATGCCGACGAAGCGCTTAAAGAATTTTTCGATTATCTGAAAAAATCAGGCCTATATGATAACTCGGTAATCGTCATGTATGGCGATCACTATGGTATTTCGGAAAACCATAAAGAAGCCATGTCAAAGGTGCTGGACAAAGAAGTGGGCACGTTTGAGAATGCCCAATTACAACGTGTACCATTATTGATTCATGTTCCAGGCGTTGAAGGCGGGGAAATGCATCAATACGGTGGACAGATAGACCTTCTCCCAACATTACTACATTTGTTAGGGATTAAATCAAATGATTATGTACAATTCGGTTCAGATTTATTATCAAAAGATCATAATGAAGTAGTACCTTTCAGGAATGGAGACTTTGTAACGCCAGATGTTACTTCCATTAAAGGAAAGTACTATGATACTAATACTGGAGAATTGGTCGAGGAGAATGAAGACATTCTCAATTATAAAACGAGAGCTGAAAAGATGCTTAATTTATCCGACCAAGTCGTAAACGGAGACTTACTCCGATTCTATACTCCAAATGGTTTTAAACCGATTGATCCGAAGGATTATGATTACACATACAATGAAGAAGATTCAAAAGAAGTTGATTCAAAAGTTGATTCTGATAAATAAGGGGTTAATAAAAAAACAGGCAGGAAGCAATAGCTTCCTGCCTGTTTTTTTATAGTTAAGGGGATAATTTTAATAAGGCAGTTCTTTAGGATTTTGCAGTCATCATGGCAATATACTTCCTGATTTCATCAGGCTTTCCTGCATACTTTTCTGCACGCTGTTCATCCTTTATGATTTTATCTTTTGCTTTTTTTAATATTTCTTCACAAATAGCTTGAGGGACGACCACGACTCCATCTACATCCCCTATTATAATGTCGCCTGGATATACAGTGACACCACCACAGGAAATTGGGATATTGGTTTCACCCACACCAGCCTTTCCACTTGAGGCAACAGTAGTCCCTTTACTGAATACAGGGAAATTTAGATCTTTAATGGCTGCTAGATCACGAATAACTCCATCGACGACGAGAGCTTCAATTTCCATTGTTTGCATCATGCCCACAACAAAGTCACCAGCGATAGCTCGGTATGTATCCCCTTTGCAGTCAACAACTAATATGTCCCCTGCCTGGGCCTCACCGATTGCCTTTAAAACGGCTGAATTATCACCGACTGGTACCTGGACAGTTAATGCACGTCCGGCAAAATGATATTCATCTTTTAGGGGTTTAATTGCTGAGTCTAGATTGTTCAATCCATCCATTGCATCAGAAATGGCCGTGGTAGGTAAAGCTTTAAACTGTTGAATGAGACTAACCATGAAAATAAGTCCTCCTTAGGATTATTGGAATATAGCCTAATTATAACAATTTTTATAATTTTCGGATAATAGGTATAGGTTATCATTCTTTATAATTTTTAGACACGTTCGTAAATGTACATAACAACCAGTGAACGTCAGTAAACTCAAAACAGACTTTTCCGAACGACTTATATCGTACAATTCAATATAAAAACGAACCGTTCGCAAATGTCTACTTAAACGAACAGTAGCAACAATGCTATACCGCCCATTTCGGCAATTTTATACGCTAAGAGAATTCCAACCTGAAAAGTCGATCTCCTCTACGTGAACTGCACCCCAATTGTTAGACACAACTAACAATTGGAGGTGCAGTTTTTTATGGCGAGATTTTCTTCAGAAGAAAAAATACAGGCAGTAAGACAATATATAGATGGTAATGAGGGAGGACAAACAATTGCTAAATCTATTGGTGTTCATCCGAGTTTACTCCATCAGTGGATTAAAC
>NZ_JBFUIB010000093.1:0-11983 GCF_056402095.1 Peribacillus sp. P4_C12 | reverse complement strand
CATCCAATCAATATCTTCTTCCCTAATAAATGATCGGTTTTCATTAATCGAAATACCCGCGAGAGTCTGAATCATATTAACAGCTTCTCTACCATTTCGGGCATAATCCGAAATCGATTGTAATCCTTTTTCACTAATTGTGATTCCTACTTTATCGGAGGCATTTTTAGCAACTGTAATGATTTCTTCCCGGTCAAGTTCACGGAAAAACACTTCAATACATCTCGAGCGAATCGCAGGTGCAATTTCATTTGGCGTCCTGGTTGTGGCCCCAATCAAGCGAAAGTCAGCCGGGAGTCCATTTTTAAAAATATCATGAATGTGAGTAGGAATATTTTGATTTTCTTCTTGATAATAGGCACTTTCGAGAAACACCTTACGATCTTCCAACACCTTTAACAGCTTATTCATCTGTATTGGATGAAGCTCTCCTATTTCATCTATAAACAATACGCCTCCATGAGCATTGCTAACAGCACCCTGCTTTGGCTGTGGAATACCAGCCTGGCCCATTGCTCCAGCTCCCTGATAAATTGGATCATGCACAGACCCAATTAATGGGTCGGCAATTCCCCGCTCATCGAATCTAGCTGTAGTCGCATCCAATTCAACAAACACAGCCGAATTTTTAAAAGGAGATTTCCCATTTTTTTTCGCCTCTTCTAATACAAGCCTAGCAGCTGCTGTTTTCCCTACCCCTGGGGGACCGTAAATAATCACATGCTGAGGATTCGGCCCACACAAGGCCGCCTTTAAGGATTTAATGCCATCTTCCTGACCGACAATTTCGTTAAACGTACATGGCCTAACCTTTTCGGCCAATGGCTCTGTTAACGAAATCGACCTCATCTTTCGTAATTGATCCATTTCTTTTCGTGAATCACGGTCAATAGAAACCTTTTGCGTCCGCTGACCTTTCAATAAATTCAAAAAATACAATCCAATTACAATCCCAAAAAACAGCTGGATAAACAACGCTATTCCTGTCCAATTCATCGTATTCCCTCCTGCACTCGCCTAGTTTGTCATTTCTGTTAGTATCTCCTAGGGCAGGTCGAAATAATCCAAGAAATTCAGGTTGTAAATTTTGGAGTTTTAATCGTAAACATCAGCAAATTTCCATCATGACATCCTAAAAAGCAAAAAAAAAGACTGCCAGCATGAACTGACAGTCTTTACGTTTTTATTAAGTTAAGCAGATGTTTTCTTTTCTTGTCCTTTGATGGTTGTACCGTCTTTAAGGACTAGCTTTGGAGATTCATTTTTCGAAATCGTGCTACCTGTGATTACGCATTTTGCAACATCGTCACGGGAAGGAAGATCAAACATCACTTCAAGAATGATGCCTTCAATAATAGAACGCAGACCACGTGCACCTGTTTTACGTTCTATTGCCTTTTTAGCAATTTCACTTAGCGCTTCCGGTTCGAATTCCAATTCAACATCGTCCAGCTCAAGTAATTTTTGGTATTGTTTTACAAGAGCATTTTTCGGTTTTGTCAGGATTTCAATCAATGCAGCTTCGTCTAATTGCTCAAGAGTAGCAATTACTGGAAGACGGCCGATGAATTCCGGAATCAATCCGAAACGAAGTAAGTCTTCTGGAAGAACTTTAGAAAGCAATTCTTTTTCTGCAACATCATCCTTTTTCACATCAGAGCCAAAACCGATAACTTTTTGTCCAAGACGGCGTTTGATGATTGGTTCGATGCCATCAAAGGCACCGCCGCAGATGAATAAAATATTGGTAGTGTCGATTTGAATGAACTCTTGATGAGGATGTTTACGTCCCCCTTGTGGCGGTACGCTAGCAACCGTTCCTTCAAGAATTTTTAGCAACGCTTGTTGCACACCTTCACCAGACACATCTCGTGTAATAGAAGGGTTTTCAGATTTACGGGCAACTTTATCAATTTCATCGATATAAATGATCCCTTTTTCCGCTTTTTCCACATCATAATCAGCAGCTTGGATCAATTTAAGAAGGATGTTTTCCACATCTTCCCCTACATATCCAGCTTCCGTTAATGAAGTTGCATCAGCAATAGCAAAAGGAACATTCAGAAGACGTGCTAATGTTTGCGCAAGAAGCGTTTTCCCACTTCCCGTCGGTCCGATTAAAGCGATGTTACTTTTAGAAAGCTCTACATCGTCGACTTTGCTATTGGAATTGATACGTTTGTAATGATTGTAAACAGCAACAGCTAAAGATTTCTTCGCCTGTTCTTGTCCAATCACATATTCGTCAAGAATTTCACGAATTTCCATTGGCTTAGGTACATCCCTGAATTCAACTTCTTCATCAGTACCCAGCTCTTCTTCAACGATTTCCGTACAAAGCTCGATACACTCGTCACAAATATATACACCTGGACCAGCAACCAGTTTACGGACTTGTTCTTGTGTTTTACCGCAAAAAGAACATTTTAACTGTCCTTTTTCATCATTAAATTTAAACATGACATTCACCCCTTTAAATACTCTTCCAACTCTATTACAGTAGCGGTATCTAATTCCTAATAAAAAAAGACACACATCCACTAAAGCATTCCAAAACTCCTAGTATGTTTTGCATTTTATCATGTTTCTTGGAAGTTTAGTAACAATAATGCTCACGCTTGCGAGTTGTTCAATAAGTACAATAATCCAATCAATATGTATTTGCCCTTTACCAGTATGCCCAAAACTTTTGATTTTTAAAATAAGGATTTGTTGTATAAATATGTATATGCGGTATTAGAACTAATCTACACCGAAATCCAAAAAAAATCAATCAGGAAATAACTGAAAATTTCAAATTTCCACAAATTCTCAATATGTATAAAACAAGGCACGATTACTCGCGCCTTGTTTTTTTGAAGAAAATATTAAAATCTACTTACTTATTAAAATTATTTTGCTTCAACTGTTTTGCTGTTTTCAACCAAGAAGTCAATTGCTTTCTTAATTTTAAGATCGCCTTTAATTCCATCTAAGTTTCCAAGAGCTTGTTTGATTGCTTCTACTTCCATTTTGTACATTTCAGCCATTTGACCAAGTTCAGCTTCTACATCTTCGTCAGTTGCTTCAAGTTTTTCAACTTCAGCAATTGCTTCAAGAGTTAGGCTTGTACGAACTTGTCCTTCAGCTTCTTCTTTCATTTGTGCTTTTAAAGCTTCTTCGTCTTGACCTGAGAATTGGTAGTAAAGATCCAAGTTTAGTCCTTGTGATTGAATGCGTTGAGAAAACTCATTCATCATGCGGTCTACTTCGTTTGAAATCATTGCTTCAGGAACGTCCATTTCTGCACCTTCAACAGCTTTACCAATTACAGTATTTTGTACGAAGTTTTCTTCTTCGTGTTTTTTGTCATGCTCTAATTTATGTTTTGTTTTCTCTTTAAGTTCAGCTAATGTTTCAACTTCGTCGTCAACATCTTTCGCGAACTCATCATCCAACTCAGGAAGTTGTTTTGTTTTGATTTCGTGAATTTTCACTTTGAATACAGCTGGTTTACCTGCAAGCTCAGCAGCATGGTATTCTTCTGGGAATGTTACTTCGATATCTTTTTCAGCGCCAGTTTCAAGACCAACTAGTTGTTCTTCAAAACCAGGAATGAAAGAGTTAGAACCGATTTCTAATGAATGGTTTTCAGAAGCTCCACCTTCAAATGCTTCACCATCAACGAATCCTTCGAAGTCAAGAACAACTGTATCGCCTTCTGCAGCTTGTCCTTCTTCTTTAACAACAAGCTCAGCTTGACGCTCTTGCAAAGTTTTTAATTCATTTTCAACATCTTCGTCAGTTACTTCAGTATTGAATTTTTCAACTTCAACACCTTTGTAATCTCCTAATTTAACTTCAGGCTTAACTGTTACAGTTGCAGTGAAAATTAAGTTTTCGCCTTTTTCCATTTTCTCGATGTCGATTTCTGGACGATCTACAGGCTGAATTCCAGCTTCTTCGACAGCATTTGCATAAGCATCTGGAAGAATAATATCAAGCGCATCTTGATAAAGAGATTCTACGCCGAATTTTTTTTCGAACATTTGACGTGGCATTTTACCTTTACGGAAGCCAGGTACGTTTACTTGTTTTACTACTTTTTTGAAAGCTGCGTCTAAACCTTCGTTTACTTTTGCAGCGTCAACTTCAATTGTTAATACGCCTTGATTACCTTCTTGTTTTTCCCATTTTACAGACATGTGTTTCCCTCCAAAAAATCTATATACTTCAATAATAAGCATTGGATGAATATGCTTTGCAAGTGTTAACAAGTCATCCTTCAAAAATACCCAAAAAAATTATTGGGAAATCGTCAAAATTAGACGATTATACATTACAACCACTACATTATACCACAGGATTAATCTGTTACAACAGCTATAGGTTAAATAATGGGATAAGAAATTTCCTCGATTTCTTTAATATAGGATAGAATATCCTCAACTGCTTCATCATCAGCCAAATAAATGTCCGCTATCTTCCTGCTGATATTTTCTCCTGCCATGTATTCTTCTGCTAATGCATGATAGGCAGCCGCCCAAACTGGCAGGCTTTCTGGTTCCGGTTCAAACGGATATAATAGAAAGGAATGCCGCTCGATTAAACTATGCACCATTTCAAATAAACTTGGGTTTTTCTGACTGATTTCCGCTTCTGTAAGACTGGTAACCTTCTTATAAAATTCCGTCTCCTTCAAGCCTGCTAATTCTTTTGGAATTACGGACTTTGCTTTAGAGAATTTCTTAAGTGTCACTTCTTCGTTATATTCCTGGTCGATAAGGATGTTAAGGAGCATCGTTTTAAAAAACGGATGGCCTTGTTCTTGTTGTAGAAATTGTTCGATTTGAGGGATAAATGGTCGAATATTTATATTCGTCAGTTTTGAAATAACTAAGAATATTTCATTATCCGTTTTCCCTTCAAACAGCTCATCCTCTTTTAATTCCTCTGCAAGCTGTTGTTTTTGCCTGTCCGCTTCCTCTTTTTTATCTTCAAGAGCCCTTTTACTGAACTGAAGCATCTTTTCAAAATGTTCCTCTTTATCAAATGGTATTTGATTTTCTTCAAATAGCATTTCAATAGTCGTAACCATTTCCTGATGCTCGCTTAATTGTAAAAGCACCATTAAATAGATATTGATAAGTTGAAAATAATCACCGATGCCTTTGTTCAACATCTCTTGGCACAACTCTTTTGACTCCTCATAATACTCAAGTTCGACAAGGGAGACCACTAGTCCCATACAGACTTCATCATTTTCAGGCTCAAACTCCCGAGCTTGGCTAAAGAGCAGTGCAGCATCTCTAAAGTTTCTGTTCCCAAGCTCATCTAACCCTTTTACTATCAACCTTTCACCGAGATTTGGAAAGGAGATAATCTTGGTCTCTTCAGCTTTCTTTTGGTTGTTCTTATTATCCATCCTATTTTCCGCCTCACCGTCGCTTTTTGAAAAACAGTTTAGCATGTAATAGTATGAAATACAAAAATTATAAGGGTGAATGAACACTTTCCACCTTTTTTCTTTACAAAAAAAATCCCGGCCCCTTTCAAATAAGAAAGAAAGAACGGGAGATTTGTTCTTCAATTAAGTACTAGAAACAACCTTTTTTTGTTGTTCATAAGCAGAAATCTCTTCATCATATTGAAGTGTAATAGAAATTTCATCCCAGCCTTTGACTAGCATTTCCTTCCAATATGGATGAATCTCAAAGCTTACTTCAAATCCTTGACCATCTATTAATGTTTGATTAGGCAGATCAATCGTCAACTCATAGTCAGGCGCTGACACTCGCTCCATTAAATACTTCACTTCATCCTGCGTTAAAGCAATAGGAACCATCCCATTTTTCATGCAGTTACTTTTAAAAATATCAGCAAAAGACGGTGCGATGACAATATCAAATCCGTAATCTTTCAACGACCATGGAGCATGCTCACGTGAAGAACCACAACCGAAATTTTCACCTGCAATTAAAATGGACGTGTTTTGATTATGAGGCTGATTTAATTCAAAATCGGGCCGTTCCTTTCCATCCTCATCAAAACGCCAGTTATAGAATAAAAATTCACCAAATCCGCTTCGCTCGATTCGTTTTAAAAATTGCTTTGGAATGATTTGATCTGTATCCACGTTTTTACGGTCAAGTGCCGCGGCTCTTCCTTTATATATAGTAATGGGTTCCATTCTCTGCACCTCCAGCTAATTCGTATTCTTAATGAACTTGTTCAGTTTTTTTCAAGTTTCTAATATCGACAAATTTCCCATAAATAGCCGCTGCTGCAGCCATTGCCGGGCTAACTAAGTGAGTCCTTGCTCCAGCACCTTGACGTCCTTCAAAGTTCCGATTACTAGTGGATGCACAGTGCTCACCAGATGGAACGGCATCCGGATTCATACTTAAGCACATGCTGCATCCTGATTCACGCCACTCAAAGCCTGCGGATTTAAAAATTTCATCCAAACCTTCATCTTCCGCTTGTCTTTTAACACTTTGTGAACCTGGTACGACCATCGCTCGAACACCTTTTTGRACAGTCTGACCATCTATCATTTCTGCTGCTTGTCGCAAGTCCTCAATTCGGGAATTTGTACAAGATCCAATGAATACATGCTGAACAGGAATATTCGTTATTGGCATACCTTCTTCAAGACCCATATACTCCAGAGCACGATTCAGTTCTTTTGAATCGATGATATCTTCAGCAAAGGTCGGCACATTACCGTCAACTCCACTCGCCATTCCTGGGTTTGTTCCCCAGCTGACCATCGGCGAAATTAGGCTACCATCAAGAATTATTTCCTGGTCATAGACCGCATCTTCATCACTGGAAAGCGATTTCCACTCCTGAACATATTGTTCGAATTCCACTCCTTTTGGTACATATTTACGACCTTTTATATAAGAGAATGTTGTTTCATCAGGAGCCACAAGCCCCGCTCTAGCTCCGCCTTCAATCGACATATTACATACCGTCATTCTTTCTTCCATTGACATATCTCTGAATACTTCGCCACAGTATTCAATGATATGTCCAGTACCAAAATCGACACCGAATTTAGAAATCACATATAAAATGACATCTTTCGCCATCACACCTTGACCAAGCTTTCCATTAACCTCAAGCTTTAATGTTTTTGGTTTTGTTTGCCATAGAGTTTGTGTAGCCAAAACGTGTTCGACCTCACTTGTTCCTATGCCAAACGCAATCGATCCGAATGCGCCATGTGTAGAGGTATGACTGTCACCACAAACAATCGTCATCCCCGGCTGTGTAAGACCTAATTCAGGACCAATAACGTGAACGATTCCTTGTTCCGGACTGTCTAAATCAGCAAGGCGGATGCCAAACTCCTTACAGTTTTGGTCAAGTGCTTCTAACTGTTTTCTTGCAATATCATCCTCGATGAAATAGCGATTAACAGTTGGCACATTATGATCCATTGTGGCGAATGTACGATCCGGTCTTCTAACTTTACGCCCTTTTAATCTCAATCCTTCAAACGCTTGAGGAGAGGTTACTTCATGAATATATTGAAGGTCTATATACAATAAATCCGGTTTATTTTCCTCTTCATTTACAATATGCCGATCCCATATTTTTTCTATTATCGACTTGCCCATCTGTATCCACCTCGATTAATTTTATATTTTTTTTAAAAAACACGGCCTAATGTTAGGCCGTGAAAGAAGTTTATGCATAAGCTCCCATGATGTTGGAAATAGCTTCCTGGTCTAAAAGATTCGCTTTTATTTCGGCAATCATTTCTGAAGTAGAAGTAATGTTTGATTGCCCATTTGCAATATCACCTGTTCTTAACCCATAATCGAGTACCGTTTCCACAGCTTGCTCAACAGCATTTGCCTCATTTTCCAAGCCAAAGGATAAGCGCAGCATCGATGCCGCCGATAAAATAGTTCCGATAGGATTAGCTAAATTTTTGCCTGCAATATCAGGTGCAGAGCCATGAATTGGTTCATATAAATTCGGCCCTTGAGTAGATATTGAGGCGGAAGGAAGCATTCCAAGCGATCCAGTTAATACGGACGCTTCATCGCTTAAAATATCGCCAAACATATTCTCTGTTACGACAATATCAAATTGTTTTGGATTTTTAATGAGTTGCATGGCTGCATTATCCACAAGCATATGTTCAAGCTCTACATCCGGATAATCCTTTGCAATTTCTTCAGCCGTTTCACGCCACATCCGGCTGGATTCAAGCACATTGGCTTTATCAACAGATGTTACTTTTTTCTTTCGATCAGATGCTAATTTAAACGCAAGTTCAATGATGCGCTGCATTTCGATTTTTTGATAGAAAAGAGTATCGACAACGGCTTCTTTTCCTTCTCTTTCTACCCGTTCACTCGGCTTTCCGAAATAAAGGCCGCCCGTTAGTTCTCGGACAATAACAAAATCCACATCTTCAATGAATTCCTTTTTAAGAGGTGAAGATTCCGATAAGCTGGAATAATAGCTGATTGGTCGAATGTTAGCATAGAGATTCAAATCTTTTCGGATTTTTAATAATCCTCGTTCCGGTCTTAGGTGTGCAGGTTGATTATCCCACTTCGGTCCCCCAACGGCACCTAATAATACCGCATCGCTGTTTTTACAAATCTCTACTGTTTCATCTGGCAGGGGCGATCCAGTGTTGTCGATTGCCCCGCCACCAATTTCACCATATTGAAATTCAAAATCGTGACCATATCTTTGGGCAACGGCTTCGAGAATTTCTACAGCGCCTCTTGTTACTTCTTTCCCGATGCCATCTCCTTGAAGCACCGCAATATTCCTTTTCATCGAAATCTCCCCTTTCTATTGTAATACTGCTTTTTCTTCTAATTCCTTCATGATGATTACACGGTTCACCGCGTTCAAATATGCTTTAGCAGATGCTTCCAAAACGTCTTGATCGAGACCGCGTCCGCTCGTTTCCACACCGTTAAAATCGATTTTCACAAAAACCTGTGCAAGGGCATCCATTCCGCCACCTACAGATTGAATCCGATAGTCTTTCAAGTTAATCTCGCTACCCAAACATCTTTCAAGCGTGTTATAAAGCGCTTCAACACTTCCTGCACCAGTTGCCGCTTCCTGAATTTCTTCGTTATCGCCTTTTTTCAGCGTAACAGTCGCTGTCGCAACCTGATGTGTACCGTGAGAAATCTGGAAAGAAACCAGGTCGTAAAAACTGATATCTGTCGCTTTTTCTTCAAGCACTAGTGCCACGATATCTTCATCCGTCATTKTCTTTTTGTTATCAGCCAATTCCTTGAACTGAACGAATAAAGAGTTCATTTCTTCATCAGTTACCGAAAAATTCAACTCTTGCAATCTTTCTTTGAAAGCATGTCGTCCGGAGTGTTTACCTAAAACGAGAGAATTAGATGCCACGCCGACAAGTTCCGGTGAAATGATTTCATACGTTGTTTTTTCTTTTAACATACCATCTTGGTGAATACCCGATTCATGCGCGTAAGCATTGGCACCAATTATGGCTTTATTAGCTGGAACCTGCATCCCCGTTAGACGGCTGACCAAATCACTGGATCTTTTAATTTCATTTAAGACAAGGCCCGTTTCTGCTTGATAGAAATCTTTACGAATGTAGAGAGCCATTGCTACTTCTTCGAGTGCCACGTTACCAGCACGCTCTCCAATGCCGTTGATTGTACCTTCAACTTGTGTTGCTCCGCCTTCGATGGCAGCCAAGGAGTTAGCTGTTGCCATTCCAAGGTCGTCATGGCAGTGTGCAGATAAACTCACCTTATCAATAGAAGGAACGTTTTCACGCAGGTAACGGAAAATGTTGCCGTATTCGATTGGAGCAGCATAGCCTACTGTATCCGGAATATTAATAACCTTTGCACCCGCTTGAATGACCGCTTCGACGATTTCAGCTAAATAGTCAAGTTCTGTACKGCTCGCATCTTCTGCAGACCATTGTACGATAGGAAAACGTTCTGCCCCATACTTAACCATCGCAATCGATTGTTCAATCACCTGTTCTTTTGACATTTTCAGCTTATATTCACGGTGAATGGGAGAAGTTGCGATGAATGTATGCAATCTTGGTTCTGCCCCGACTCTTAATGATTCCCAAGCTGCATCAATATCACCTTTTACAGCGCGCGCCAGCCCTGTAACAGAGCTGTTTCTGATTTTGCGCGCGATTTCCTGAACCGAGTTGAAATCTCCTTTGGATGCTGCCGGAAAACCGGCTTCGATAATATCTACACCCAATCTTTCTAACTGATAAGCAATTTCAAGCTTTTCTGTAAAGTTTAAATTTACACCAGCGGATTGCTCCCCATCTCGAAGTGTAGTTTCAAATATATTAATTTTTCGCAACGGCTACCACTTCTTTCTCTTTTTGTTGAGGTTTTACAAATGGCATCATTTTTCTTAACTCACGACCAACTACTTCGATTTGATGTTGGTTTTCACGATTATTGATAGCATTGAAGACTGGACGATTTGCTTGGTTTTCCAAAATCCATCCTTTAGCGAACTCACCGTCTTGGATGTCTTTCAAAATAGCTTTCATTGCTTCTTTAGTAGTTTCTGTTACAACGCGTGGTCCAGAAACGAAATCTCCCCATTGTGCTGTATCAGAAATGGAATAGCGCATGTTTTCCATTCCGCCTTCATACATAAGGTCGATGATTAATTTAAGTTCATGTAAACACTCAAAGTAGGCAACTTCCGGTTGGTATCCAGCTTCTGTCAAGGTTTCGAAACCGGCTTTTACAAGGGCAGTTAAGCCGCCGCAAAGTACTGCTTGCTCTCCGAATAGATCTGTTTCTGTTTCTTCTTGGAATGTTGTTTCCAAGCCACCAGCTCTTAATGAACCGATTCCTCTAGCGTAAGCAAGTGCTAATTCTCTTGCTTCCCCTGTAACGTCTTGATAGATGGCAAACAATGCTGGTACACCTGCTCCTTGTTCATATGTGCGGCGAACAAGATGTCCAGGACCTTTTGGAGCTACCAATAACACATCTACGTCTGCTGGCGGAACGATTTGATTGAAATGAACGTTGAATCCGTGTGCGAACATTAACGCTTGGCCTGCACGCAATACTGGTTTAATTTCTTCTTGGTATACTTTTGGTTGAGTTTCATCCGGTAATAGATTCATGATAACATCCGCTTGTTCAGCTGCTTCTTTAACTGTGTATACATTGAATCCGTCTTCTACAGCTTTATCGAAGGATTTACCTTTTCTGATTCCGATGATTACTTCAACGCCGCTGTCACGTAGGTTTTGTGCGTGTGCGTGTCCTTGTGAACCGTATCCGATAACTGCTACCTTTTTATTGTTGAAGAAATTCTCGTTTGCTTCTGCGTTATAATATACTTTTGCCATAATAATTACATCTCCCTTTTCTTATCCATTAGTTTTTTGTTTTTGTTTTTAGTCTTTAAACGATTGTTGCACTTTTTGCATGTGCTAATTGCATTCCACGTGGGAATGCAGCTGTCCCTGTCCTTGCCAATTCCTTGATGCCATAAGGTTTGATTAGTTCAATAAAAGCTTCAATTTTGTCTGACTCCCCAGTGATTTGAACCGTCAGACTATCTTTACTCACATCTATTACAGATGCTCGGAAAGGTTCAATGACTGAATAAATTTCAGCACGGGTCTGGGTACTCACTAATATTTTAATGAGTGCCAGCTCCCTGGCCACAATCGATTGATTCGTAATATCATATACTTTTAAAACATCAATCTGCTTGTTTAATTGCTTTGTGATTTGTTCAATGACGTTTTCGTCATCAACATCGACCACGAAGGTCATCCTTGATATACCTTCCTGTTCGGATGGTCCGACAGTCATGCTTTCAATGTTATAGTTTCTTTTTGTGAACAGGTTCGTAATCCTATTAAGGACGCCTGGCCTGTTGTTCACGGTGAGGCTAAGAATTCCCTTCATTGATTAAACTCCTTCCATTTCATCAAGCCCTTTTCCTTGCGCTACCATCGGAAAGACAT
>NZ_JBFUIB010000092.1:0-12053 GCF_056402095.1 Peribacillus sp. P4_C12 | reverse complement strand
GTTAATGAGGTATATGAAGCCATAGTAGACCCTGAAAAAATGTCTAATTATTGGTTTTCATCGGGAACTGGAAGAGTGGAACAAGGCAAGACGATTACTTGGAGATATGATGAATACAATGGTTTGATGATTTTTATTCTTAAAATGATTCTTGCTAGTTAGTCTCATTCACGCTTATAGAAAGCACTTTGTCTTATCTATTCAATATAGTTGACGTTATTATCTTGACACCATTTTTTAGCAATTTGTTTAAAACGCTCGTCACGATATGAATACCATTGATCTTCGATTTCAAAATCTATTATTTTGTCCTTAAATTTTCTAAAGGCGCCCTTTCCCTTAATTTCTAATAATAAAGAATTTCGCTTTCGTAGATCACTAACAGTTAGGCAGAAGTCTTCCATCATTTCATATTCATTGACATCATATTTAGTTGGTAACTCTATGTAATTCTCAAAGTTTTCAACAACATCATTAGCAACCCTTAAATTTTCTTGTTGCCAATCAGGTAAATGATTGAATGGTTCATCATCTTCAGCAGCTCTCAAATCATTAGAAGTTACAAAAAAAATTTCACCCGTATTAATATTTAGAAATGATTGAGACTCTTCAAACTGCATTTCCATTTCTTCAATAATATCTTTAAGCTTTACTTGTACATTCATGATATGGGATCACCTTCTATATTTTTTTAGAATCGCACCTGTTAGTTCAACGAGAATTATTTTACTAATGGATTAAAGATGCCCTCAAATTATTAATGCCATTTTCCAAATAACCCTTTAAACAAGTTAACATATATACCCAACCCTCTTTTTGTCCTATCATTTTGTTTATTATCTCGGGGTCATCTTCTTTAAAGCCTAATTCGTTTACTTCAATAATTGTCCTCGTATTATCCAACTCTTTTAGTGTAATTGTAACAACCGTTTCTTGACCATATCCTCCCCACGAGAAAACAATTTTTTTATCTTCCTCGACTTCCAATACATTGATAACCACTTCACCATTGTATTCATCATATCTCCAAGTAATCGTCTTGCCTTGTTCCACTCTTCCAGTTCCCGATGAAAACCAATAATTAGACATTTTTTCAGGGTCTACTATGGCTTCATATACCTCATTAACTGGTTTGAGTATTTTAAATTTCGTAGTTACTTGAGTATCCATACAAAATCAACTCACTTTCGGAATATTTGATAATTCTTCCATTATATCTATATCATCATTAAATAAACAAATTATATACTTTAACTTCTAAAAAAGTCCTTTTATTTATATAGTTCTTCTTCAAATAATCTGCCCCGTTACCAAACCAACTCCCTTATTGAAGTAAAGCACCAGTTAGTTCATTATTTGCTACCACAACTAAAAAGTTACAGTTAAGCGGAAGAAAAACTTTTATAATAAGGAAAATTATTGAAATTAAATGTTAAAATGTAGTTGTATTAGCAACTAGAAGAAGACTAATCTGACTTGTTAAGGAATGAGTGACTGAATCAAACAAAAAATTTGATCGCACTGTATTAGGCTTTATTCGAGTTATAAAGGACTGGCACACTAACTTTCTAAAAAAATAACTTCTGTGACTATTATCTATAGGCTGGAAAGGGGCTCTTATGAAAAGACTGTTTTCGATTATGTGTATCATCGTAAGTGCTTTAGTATTATTGCTAGGGTGCAGTACTAAGGAGAAAGAAAAGGTGGAAAAAAATTCGAAGGAGGTTGGCTCGTTGAAAGCTATTGAAGGTACGTGGGAAGGAGAAATAATGATTCCAAATCAGCCGCTCCCGATTATTGTTCATTTCACGAAGAAAGATGGAACGATAAGTATTCCTGTACAAGGATTGAACAAATTCCCCTTAACAAGTGTAAAGTTAAATAAATCAGACTTGTTTTTTGATATGAAAATTCAAAATCAGCAAATAACGTTTGATGGGAAAGTAGATCAGGAGAAGATTTCAGGAACATTTGTTCAGCAAGGGCAAGAGTTTCCTTTTGAATTGCTCAAGAAATCTGAGGAAAAAGTTGAGGAAAAAAGATCAGGTGAAGTTGTGCAGGCCGACTTGAAGAAAGGAACCATGTATGGACTTTTAGAAACACCTAAAGATGAAGGTCCTTTTCCTGTGATGATTATAATTGCGGGTTCTGGTCCGACTGATAAAGATGGGAACTCCATTGCACTTCCTGGGAAAAATAATAGTTTGAAATTGTTAGCAGAAAGTCTTGCAGAAAAAGGTATCGCAAGCATTAGGTATGATAAGCGCGGAATTGGGGAAAATATGAATTTGGCAGGAAAAGAAGAGGATCTCAGATTCGAACAATATATTGATGATGCAACTGCATGGGTTCAATTTGCTAAAAAGGATAGCCGCTTTTCTAAAGTTGGCATCATCGGCCATAGTGAGGGTTCATTAATTGGAATGGCAGCTGCAAAGAAAACAGAGACAGACACATTCATTTCATTAGCTGGAGCAGGCGAACCAATTGACCAAGTACTTCTTAAACAGCTTGAAGAGCAGCTGTCACCGACGTTATTAACAGAGTCTAAAGATATATTAACAAAACTAAAACAAGGTAAACAAGTTGAGACTGTAAGTGCAGACTTGCAAAGAATATTCCGTCCTTCTGTTCAACCTTATATGATTTCTTGGATTCAATATAATCCGAGAGAATTAGTAAAAGAGCTAAATATCCCTGTTCTAATTGTAAACGGTAATAGAGATATTCAGGTTGCGTCCAGTAATGCAGAAGCGTTACATAAGGAAAAAGGAGATTCTGAATTACTTATACTCGAGAAGATGAATCATGTATTGAAAGAAGCGCCTGTAGATCGAGAGGGAAATCTAGCAACCTATAGAAATCCTGAACTACCATTATCATCTGGATTGGTGAATGGAATTATTGAATTTTTAAACGAATATGACATATCCAGTAATGAAAATCAAAAAAAATAATTAATAATTGGGGGTCTCCTCGGGATGTGTAGCTTTGAAATAAAGATTGATCAAAAGTTCCTCGTGCCCCCTAAGCTTCAATTATTTTTTAGCACAGCAAAATGAAATTCACCTGCTGTGACCATTTTAGCAGCCAAAGAGCCTCTTCTATATTATGCAATGTAATCGCAAAGCAAAATAATAAAATGAAAGAAATCCATACGCTACCTGCTTTCCTAAATGAGTTTCTACGGCCCTTTAGGTATATAAAAATATTCTTTAGCACTTCATTCTACATTTATATATTCTAAATAAAAACAGCTTGTTAGGTTTCCAAAATCTAACAAGCTGTTTTTATCAAACTTCAATATAAGTTATCAATCTTTTTTTCCGCAAATATCAAATAACCTTGATAAATATACAAATAGAAAGAGCACGTTTTGAAAAAAGATTGGTCAAATCACATATTCAATTGAATGAATAATTTTGTGCATTTTCCATACTTCTTAACTTTAAAAGTCCATCATTCTTTACCTCTAAGGGACCAAATGACAACTGGAATAAGCAGTAGTGAAAGGATAGCTCCGGCGAATGAGAGTGTTGCATAGCTGTAATGAGCTACAACCATGCCAGATAGTGCACCGCCCGCTGCTCCTGACAAAGCGATCAAAACATCGACAGATCCTTGCGTCTTTGCGCGAGTGGAAGGGTGAGTTGAATCAACTATCAGCGCTGTACCACTAATCAAACCGAAGTTCCAGCCAAGCCCAAGTAAAACAAGTGAGGTGTTGAGCACCAGCATGGAATCAGCTGGTCCACTGGAAGCAAGTATACAAGCAGCAAGCAGAGTGGCACCAGAAGCGATAACCACTGCAGTTCGTCCAATTTTATCTACTAAGAATCCAGTTACTAAAGAAGGCAGAAACATCGCTGCTATGTGAAAACCAATTACTACCCCTACCTCTTTCAAATCATGTCCATGATGTCCCATATGTATAGGTGTCATTGTCATAATTGCAATCATTAAAAAATTAGTTAAGGTCATTACTGTAGCTCCGGCAACAATTCCTCGCTTGTTTATCGTTGGTGCATTTGAATCTTTGTTTGAAAGTACGGCATTGTGTGTTTTTTGAACATCTGCCATTGCTTTTGCAACAATGAAAGGGTCTGGACGAAGTAAAGCTAATAACACCAAACCAGCAAGGATGTAAGCTACAGCCGCAAGAATAAATGGACCAGCCAAAGAAGGAACACCGATTGACCAAGCCAATTCGCCCATTATATTTACCAAATTTGGGCCTGCAACAGCACCTAATGTGGTTGATACCATAGCAATACTGATAGCTGTTGCCCGCTGTTTAGAACTTGCCAAATCTGTACCGGCATAGCGTGCTTGTAAGTTTGTAGCCGATCCAGCACCATAGATTAGCAGTGAAACAAATAAAAGTGGAATGCTGTTAATTAATGCTGAAATTACTACCCCGACCGCGCCAATACCACCAGCCAAGAAACCGGTCGCGAGTCCAGAACGGCGTCCAAAACGTTGGGAGAGTTGCCCTACAATCAGCGCTGCTCCTGCAGAACCTAATGTGAACAATCCAGTCGGAACCCCTACCATACTCTCTGTACCCAGCATGTCTTGCGCAAGAAGTGCTCCGACGGTTACACCAGCTGCAAGACCTGCCCCCCCGAATATTTGTGATATGACAACAATCAGCAACGTACGTCGATATAACTGTTGTTGTTTTTCTGGAGAATCAATATATGTTTGTATCCAATCTGGTTGATTTTTTCTACTTTTTAATGCTTCAGACATCATTCTGTCTTCCTTTCCGAAGAACTTTTTTTCTTCCTAATTAAATTGTTATTTCAATTATTTTTCAAGAGGTAAAAAAAAGATAATTTACGGAATGCTATTACTTCTATCGCAGCGATTTACCTTACATTACTGACGGACCTTATTTTATGTAATACCATGCGAAATCTACAGTAGCTCTTTTCTCCAATTGTTTTGCCTAGATAATTTTGCCCAATTCCGTTTAGCGATTAGTAATTAGTATAATACCTACTAATATGACCATCAATAATTTTCAAAAAATTTTGTCTAATAACTTTCCTTTTGATTAACTAACCTCCCTCAATAGTTGAATAAAAAAAACTACCTTAAAGACAGCTCCGATTTTCAGCTAAGGCACCTGTTAAATATGTTCATTGTTCAAAATGGACGAACTTCCTCCTTTTAGGGAAGTCTGTCCAGAAATCATTATTACGTAATTGGGCCGGGTTAAATAATTCCAAATCATTGTGCAATCGTATATAAAGGAGACGATACTTTGTCAAAGTATCGCCTCTTAGATTAATAATATTTTTTAATTAGATATATTATCAGCAACATCAATAACAAAAAATCACTTGGATAATTTACTTAAATCACTAACACATTTAGGAAGGATAAAAGCTACACTGTTCAATTCCAATTAGAAACAGAAGTCTTTACCGGTTCAATCTTATTTTATTTAAAATTGATTCGATTTAAGATTTTTGCTTTTTGATAATGGAAAACTGATTTAGATAATTCAAAGATGGTTCCGTTAGATAAGCATACTGTATTTTCAATAATCAATGCTGGATCTAGCGGATTAACATGCAGCTCTATCGCACTTGCTTCATCGATTTTTTCGCAGTTAATTACTTTGTCAGCAAAACCAATGTTTAATTTTAAGTCCTCTATAAGATAACTGTAAATAGAACTCGCTGCAATATCTTCATTTAAATATGGCACAATATCTTTTTTAAAGTAACTTATTTCAATTGAAAAAGGTTCTTTATCTACAATTCGTAGCCGCTTAATATAATAAAGTTTTGTTCCCACTTCACATCGCATTTGTTTTGCGTTTACTTCATCAGCTTCTAGCACATGTAAAGCCAGAATTTTCGTCTCAATTGTTTTTGAAGTCAAATCTTTTGTTAATCCTCTGAGACTGCCTAAATTAATATAATCTGTTACAGATTCTTCCCGTAAAAACATGCCGCTGCCTTGCACCTGATAGATATAGCCACGATTGACCAGCTGATTAATTGCTTTTCGAATCGTATTTCGGCTCACTTCAAATTTTTTTATCAGTTCTTCTTCTGTCGGCAACTTTTTTGTTTTATCAAACTTACCTTCCTGTATTTCACATTCTAATCGATCAGCAATTTCTTTATATTTTACAGCCATATTATCTCCCTATTAATCGTCCTCAATCATTTACTGCTTCTATTATACACAAAACCTCTTGATTAAAATCAAGAGGTTGTCTTATTACTTACAGCTCTTCTCCTCTCGTCTCAATAATATGCTTATACCAATGAAACGACAGCTTTTTCTTTCGGTTTAAATGATCATGATGATCCACGTAAATAAATCCGTATTGCTTTTTATACCCATTTAACCAACTTAATAGATCAATGACAGACCATGCGTAATACCCTTTTAAATGAATGCCTTCTTTGATTGCACGCTTTATCACTTTTAAATGTTCCTCAATATATTTAATACGAGGAACATCTACTATTTCGCCTTCAATAATCGGATCCTCATCACCAAGTCCGTTTTCTGTTACATACATTTTAATATCACCATAACGCTCTTTTAACATATGCAGCCCGTCTAAAAACCCTTGAGGTGAGATTTCCCACCCCCATTTTGTATATGTTTTATCTTCCATTTTTACGGTCCGATAAAAGCCATCGAAAGACGGGTTGCCTGGAGCTAGAGTAGAAGTTTCTCTTGAATGTTCCATGGATGAATCAGCCTCGTGATTTTTTTCTACTCGAATGGGCTGATAATAATTAAGTCCAATAAAATCATTTTTTCCAGCATTTCTTTTTAACGTATCTAATTCTTCTTCTGTCCAACTTGGCGTCCAGCCTTTCTCCTTTAATTGCTCAACCACATAAGACGGATATTCACCTTTTAAAATTGGGTCATAATACCAAAAAGTTTCATATTCATTAGCATGTCTAGCAGCTAATACATTCTCATGTTTATCATCTACGCTGTAAGCTGGTAAGAAAACATGGGTAATACCAACCTCGCCGTAAGATTTTAGTTCTTTATAGACTTCTACAGCTTTTGCATGTGCATAAAACACGTAATGTGTCGCTTGAAAGTATTTATACTCATCGTTTTGGATACCAGGCGGGTGAGCTCCTTTTAAATAGCCTAATCCGCAGAACATAACCGTTTCATTAAACGTAATCCAATGTTTGACGCGGTCTCCAAATGCCCGAAAACAAATTCCTGCATACTTGACGAAGGCCTCAGCTGTTCTCTTATTCGTCCATCCTCCATCTTCTTCAAGCGTCAGAGGCAAATCCCAATGATACAGCGTAACAAATGGAACAATACCATATTTTAAACATTCATTAATAACATTATTATAAAATTCCAAGCCTTTTTCATTGACTTCTCCGTCTCCTGTTGGCAAAATACGTGCCCATGAAATGGAAAAACGGTACGATTCAAGTCCCATCTCTGCCATTAATTTTATATCTTCTTTGTATCGATGATAATGGTCTATGGCTACATCACCGTTAGTACCCCCATACGTTTTCCCTAGAATCTTTGAAAAGACATCCCAATTCGTTACACCTTTACCATCTTCATTCCATGCTCCTTCTATTTGATAAGAAGCAGAAGCTGCTCCAAATAAAAAATCATGTGGAAACTTCATTACAAACCCTCCGTTTTTATACCAACCTATTAAATTTATCATTATATATAATATTTATAGGTACAAATATTAATGTGATTATATACTTTTTTTCATTATTTGACTACATAAAATTCGTAAAACATTAAAACATAAGTATAAAAGATAGTATCTACTGTAATGGAATAATTAAATCCAAGTGCCATTAATAAAACAAAAATAAAAGACGTTAATTCTACCGAATCAACGCCCTGCTTTTAGTTGAAGATGAAAATAAACTTACTTACCTTTTCGAATTTAAATTAATAGTAATAATAATGCCATTAACCCTAGTAGTACAATCAGAATAAATCATTCTTTATAGTTTGATCATTTCTGTTTTCCTTATTCCATTAAAGCGCCCTTTAATGAAGTAACTGGATGGCGTTTCTAAACAAGTCTTTATTTATATTTAAACGTCGTTCTAGTCAATTAACAATTACCATATTAAAATCCTCCTTTTTAATGTTATTCCTGTATAATAGACCTAGTTGTTAATTTTTCAGGAGAATCCAATGAATTTTATTTATATTAATCAAAACATATTAGATAATCTCTTTTATATCTTAGTAAGTATTTTGATTTATTCCATTTTATTAGATCATGGCAAAAGGTTAAGTCAGTATAGCAAGACCCTTATCACTGCATGCATGAGCATTCCTATTATATTATGTATGAAGCTTCCTATTTATATAGATGAATATTGTGTCCATGATCTCCGGCAAATCCCTTTTATTATAGGGACACTTTATGGTGGTTGGCCTGTAGGGGCTGCTCTGTTAGTCATACTATTAACTTTTAGATTTGCTTTTTATGGTTTCAATTTACTTACGGTAATTGTTTATATCGTTATATTTATTATAACGGCCTTATTTTCTTCAAAATTTAATACTTTTAATAGAAAAAATAAGCTAAATAGCTCCATACTATTAATTTTGTTTCTAGGAATACTAACCAGCTTTATTTCACTCGTTATGTCTGATTATTTTCGAATAACGGAGGCGTATGTATTTTACTTTATCATCCTCCCTCCTTTTATCATCGTTTTGGCTGTATATATCATGGAAATTTTAAAAGATGCAATTTTAATCCGAACACAAATGGTGAGACTTGAAAAGATGGAGATAGTTAGTCAACTTGCAGCTAGTATTTCACATGAAATTAGAAATCCTTTAACAGTTGTGAAAGGGTTTGTTCAACTGCTAAAGGCTTCTGATCTCTCTCAAGAAGTAAAAGAACAATATATAGAACATGTTGTTAGAGAACTTAATAGTGCAGAATCAATTATTAGTGAATACTTAGCATTTGCAAAACCTGCAATCGAAAAAGTGGATACTATTTTAATAAACCGTGAAATAGGATATGTAATTGAAATGATAAAACCATTAGCTAACATGAATTTAGTTAATATATCTGAACAGTTAACTCCAGGCATTACGCGTGGGAATATTCAACATTTCAAGCAATGCTTCATAAACCTGATTAAAAATGGTATAGAGGCTATGCCAAACGGCGGGGAACTTAGTATTATTTCCTATGAAAATAATTTCGACATAATTATCGAAATAAGTGACAATGGAATAGGAATGAACAAAGAACAAATAAACCGTTTTGGTGAACCTTATTACAGTTGCAAAGAAAAAGGTACAGGGTTAGGATCAATGTTAGCTGTTAAGACAATCCAAACGATGAATGGTACTCTTAATATAAATAGTGTTTCGAATAAGGGAACAACTATTACAGTAACACTTCCCGCTTATCATGAAGATTATTCTAAAAAATAAGTAATGAATCTATTTTTTTAGTAATATCGATTTTTATTATTTCATTTACAGTAGTGTTTTCTTGAATAGTATAAAAGGAATTATTATTACGATAAAAGAACCCACCACGCCTCTTAACTAATGCGGACCAAGGTGGGTCATTTTTTATTCAAGTAGAAATGCTAAAGTGGATCCTGAAAAAAAGAAGTTGCATGATCAAAATAGAATTTTTTATCAACCTTTATTAAAAATTATCGAACTTTATGTAGACCTATAATTTTGGTAAAACTGATAAAGGAAGTTCTATGGTTAAGGATTTTTGGAACGCTTTGTGTAGCTTTGACATAGAGTTTTGTCAGAAATATCGTGCGTGCCTTCATTTTACATTCAATAAAAAGAAACCATTTTGAAAAAAGACTTCAATGAACTTGTGTCATTTTCCTGATTAGAGCATAAGGTGATATTACCCATTTAATTAATTTCCTCCTTAAAAACAAATAAGGAGATGTCAATATGTCAGGTTGTGAATCAAGGTGTGACGACGGTTTTGGATTTGGTGGAGGTTTCGCCTTTATAGTCGTTTTGTTTATACTCTTAATCATTGTTGGAGCTAGCTTTGTTGGTGGATACGGCGGCGGTTACGGCGGCGGTTACGGCGGCGGTTACGGCGGCGGTTACGGCGGCGGTTACGGCGGCGGTTACGGATATGGCGCCTGTTGTTAAAAATAGTATGAAAAAAGCCGACCTTTAATGGTCGGCTTCTTCATCTAATCTGCCCCTATAGTTGAAGAAGAAAAATCACATGCATGGTTTAACACAGCCTATTTTAAAGAAGTAACAATCAAAAAAATTTCGTAAAAGTATACTTTTACGAACAGGTGAATGAATATCCAGAAAAATTTTATTGATATATAATCACTCAACGGATAACATGTCCTATATTTCTCGCATAGGAATTCCTCACTTAGCTTGGTGAGCATAGAATGGTTACCCCAATTTACATAATAAAAAACGAACTCCTTATAAACAGAAGTTCGTTTTTATTTAAGACGTTTTCCTCATTTCAATGACGTTATCCGATTGCTGTTTGAGTTTTTTCCGGTAGACGATTTTTGACAATGTCACACTAAACTCGTATAAAACTAAAAGAGGCACGGTAACTAATATATCTGACATGAAATCTGGTGGTGTAATTAAAATGGCTACAACGACAAGCAAAAAGTAAGCTATCTTTCGCGCTTTTGAAAGAATCATGGGATTAATGACACCAAGAGAGGTGAGGAACATGACAACCAGCGGAATTTCGAATAAAAATCCAAACGGCAGTGTCAAGTTAATCATAAATTTAAAATATTTTTCAGACGTAAACATCGTTTCAAATTGACCTTCAGACAAAGATAGTAAAAAACCCAGAACGGTTGGATACACGACAAAATATCCGAATGATAAACCGGCAATAAAAAGGATAAACAGTCCAGGAATGTACGCTAGTGTCGTTTTTCGTTCATTCTCAGAAAGTGCCGGTTTTACAAATAGCCATGTTTGATAGGCGGCAATTGGAATCGTAAGAGCAATCGCAATCACGCCAGAAATCATAAAATATACCCAGAGGATTTCACTTGGCCCCAATACAGCTAACTTATGGCCGAGATCACGAATAAGCCATGTGTAAATGTCGTTCACAAAAATGAATGATCCAATTAAAAAAACCAGAAAAGCAATCAAAGTATAGATGATCCGTTTCCTGAGTTCCTCAAGGTGCTCAACCATAAGCATTTCTTGATTAGTCATACAGCCCCTCCTTTCTTAAATGCAAGAGGAAGATGTAAGCTTATTGCTTACATCTTCTTAAAAATTACTTAGATTGCGTCTTTTCTTCTTTCTCGTCTGATGAAATTAAATCCTTAGTAGAGTTTTTAAATTCTCTCAATGTGCTACCGAAAGCACGTCCAATTTCAGGCAACTTAGATGGACCAAATATGATGAGAGCGATGACCAAAATCAAAACCAATCCAGGTATTCCAATATTTTGCAACATTGTGTTTCCTCCTTAAAATTTAAATCCTGTAATAGCCACGACTGCCGGACGAGGCATCTTTTCACCTTTACGATGCGGCCATGTACTTGTAGGATTGTTGATATCTTCCGTTTCTTCACCAGGGTGCTGAACAGACAAGAATAGTGTCTTTTCATTCGGAGTGAAACAAGGTCCGGTTAATTCAGCCTCCATTGGAGCGGCTGCAAACTGCCAGGCAATCCCTTTATCTCGACCAACGGTAGGAATGACAAACATTCCGTTATTGCCAAAGCTTGTCCATGCACCTTGATTTAAGACACTCGATGAAATATCCGTTACGGTCCATAAATTCGCGTTGCTGTCAAAAGTTAAGTTGTCTGGTGCGCTGAATCCGCTTTGACGTCCGCCAGCTGCAAAAATTTCATATTCAAACTCAGTTGCTCCATGGTCACCTTTTTTTTCGATAAAACGTGTAATGTGTCCATGTAAGTTTCCGTGCTTATCATTATTCGTATGTGCAATAAAGATCGAGCCATCAAACGGTGAAATTTCCACATCCTCCGGTCGGTCAGTCGGTGTTCCGCCAAGAAGGAGGGCTGCT
>NZ_JBFUIB010000091.1:0-12204 GCF_056402095.1 Peribacillus sp. P4_C12 | reverse complement strand
CAGGTTTATTGCCTGTCATATGTTCAACAGCTGTAATACCTTCATGGGAGGCAACATGTGCCAACTGCAAACCACCGATACAATCACCGATTGCATAGATATGTGTTTCTTTAGTTTGGAAGAACTCATTGGTTTCAATAAAACCTTTTTCTTTCACTATTTCTGTATTTTCAAGGCCGATTCCTTCAACATTTGCCGATCTGCCTACGGAAACCAGCATTTTTTCAGCTGTGAATTCCTCGGTGGTTCCATTTATTTCAGCAGAAATAGATACCGAACCTTCTATTTTCAGCGTTTCCGATAATACCTTAGCCCCTGTAACAAACTTGACACCTTTTTTCGTTAGAAGACGAAGCATTTCATTTGAAATCTCATGGTCTTCAGTCGGGATGATTCTATCTGCATATTCCAGAACCGTTACTTCCACACCAAAATCATTCAGCATCGAGGCCCATTCAATACCAATCACACCCCCGCCTACAATAATAATTGATTTTGGCAAGCTCTCTAGCTTTAGTGCTTCATCAGACGTAAGTACAAATTCTCCATCAATAGGTAAACCGGGTAATGTCTTCGGGCGTGAACCGGTAGCAATGATGATATTCTGAGGGATAAGCATTTCATTTTCACTACCATTATTCATTTCTACGGAAATCGTTCCGGGCATCGGTGAAAATATAGATGGACCAAGTATACGCCCTAAGCCTTCATAAACCGTTATCTTCCCTTGTTTCATTAAGTGTTGAACCCCTCTATAAAGTTGATCAACAATTTTATTTTTTCTGTCCTGCACCTTAAGGAAATCTACATTTACATCCCCGGTGACAATACCAAATTCCTCACTTTTCACTGCAGTTTGATAAACTTCTGCACTTCTTAAAAGCGCTTTTGAAGGGATACAGCCTTTATGTAGACACGTCCCGCCGAGTTTGCCTTTCTCCACGACAGCCGTTTTCAAACCTAATTGAGCAGCCCTAATTGCTGCCACATACCCGCCTGTTCCTCCGCCTAGGATAACAAGGTCAAATTCTTCAGCCAAAACCACTCCTCCTCACTATTAAACAGTTGTTACCGTTTTTACTTGCCCTATGTTTATTACGTTATCAATGTTGAAAATTCCTGTGTTTATCAAAAAAAAACACAGGAATCTATATCTTTTACAACTTAAATCATCTTCGTCCATTTAAGATATGCTTTTCATTTTGTAGAAATTGACTCCGTGAATTCCGCATACGTTCAATGCGCTCCTCTGCCATCCTATCAGCTGCTTTATAGGTTGGGATATTATCACGTTTTGCAATCTCAATGACTCGTTCAATGGTATCATAAACCGTTTCCACTTTCTTAAGAGCTCTTTCCCGGTTATACCCTAAAAGCTCATCAGCCACATTTATGACTCCACCTGCATTAATTACATAATCAGGAGCATACACAATACCTTTTTCATGTATTTGGTCACCATGAACAGGTTCTTTTAACTGATTATTAGCTGCACCTGCAATGACCTTAGCTTTGATTTGATTAATCGTTTGATCGTTTATTACAGCACCTAATGCACAAGGTGCATAAATATCACATTGAACACCATAAATTTCATCAGGATTTACGGCAGTTGCACCAAAGGATTCGACTGCTCTGGCTACACTCTCTTTATTAATATCCGTAACGATCAGCTTAGCGCCCTCCTCATGAAGGTGACGGCATAAGTTATAAGCTACATTCCCGACACCTTGGACTGCAACCACCTTGCCTTCTAGAGAATCAGTGCCGAATGCTTCTTTTGCTGCAGCTTTCATACCCCGATATACTCCGTAAGCAGTCACAGGTGAAGGGTTACCTGAAGAACCGAATGCAGGGGAGATACCTGTCACGAAGTCTGTTTCTTCGTGAATGAGATCCATATCTTCAACCGTTGTTCCAACATCTTCAGCTGTTATATAACGACCATTCAATCCTTGGATATATCTGCCGAATGCACGGAACATTTCTTCATTTTTATCCTTGCGTGGATCGCCGATGATGACCGTTTTTCCTCCGCCTAAATTTAAGCCAGCGGCTGCGTTCTTATAAGTCATTCCTTTTGAAAGCCTTAAAGCATCTTCTATGGCTTCTTCTTCTGTAGCATACGTCCACATCCGCGTGCCTCCAAGAGCAGGCCCTAAAGTCGTATCATGAATAGCAATAATCGCTTTTAATCCAGATTGTTTATCCTGACAGAAAAGAAGTTGTTCGTAATCATATTTTTCAAGATATTTAAAAATTTCCATAAAAGAATCCTCCCTAGATGTTTTTATTAAGTGACAGATAAGAGAGGCTGACAATTACTCCTCATTCTTACTGGGTTACTTCGTTCATGCAAATAATATCCGCTAATTTCATGATATTTTTCCCTTTGGAGAATGGTTCCCGGAAGAAACCCATGTACTATTCAATATGCAAATTACATGCCAATAAAAGGTATCTTTTTAACTAAAAACGAATAATTCCGGTTAATAAGCGGCCAATAATAACCTTTACATAATTTTTTAATATTTCATGTTAGAAGTTGATCCAATTTACATTAGACTATTTTCTAAAATCATACGCAAATTATTTCACACAACGCAATATTTTGCACGCAAATAACTTCACAGTTCTAACTTTTCCATCTTGTAATATAAATTTCTTACTGAAATTCCAAGGGCCCTAGCTGTAAGTGTTTTATTTCCCTTGTGAGTATTTATCGCTTGCTGAATAATTTCGGCTTCATACTGATCTATTATTTCCGAGAGCGGTTTCCCCGATACGTAGGCAGAAGGTTTTGTCACGACTTTATCCTGTTTTAATGGAATCGCCTCGATAAAATCCGGAATATGCTGTATATCTATAATTGTCTCATTTAATTTCATAAAGATAATCGCTCGCCCTAAAATATTTTCCAGCTCTCTTACGTTTCCTGGCCAATTATAGATTTGCATTTTATGGATGGCTGCTTCGGTAATCCCTTCAATACTCCGTCCGTATTCTTGATTGATTTTATTAATTAAATGCTCCGCTAATTCTCGCATATCTTCTTTTCGTTTTCGTAATGGGGTAATGAGAATGGGCATGCGATTTAACCGGAAATATAGGTCTTCCCGGAATAATCCATTACCAATGGCTTGTTCAAGATTAATATTGGTAGCAGCTATTACCCGGACATTGATTGGAATAGGCTTTGTTCCACCAACTCTGATGATTTCTTGTTCCTGCAATACTCGAAGTAATTTTGCCTGAATGTTAGCTGGTAATTCACCAATTTCATCCAAAAATATACTTCCTTGATTTGCCTCTTCAAAATAACCGATTTTCCCGCCTCTTATCGCACCAGTAAAGGCTCCTTCCTCATAACCAAACAGTTCACTTTCAAGTAATGATTCAGAAATTGCCGCACAGTTTACACGTACAAACTTATTAAATTTCCTATCGCTCGCATTATGGATAGCATGGGCAAACAACTCCTTGCCTGTCCCTGATTCCCCTCTCAACAAAACAGTGGCGGGGGTTCTTGCAGATAATTTCGCCTGTTCAACCGGAAGCTTCATTTCTTCAGAAGCTCCAATTATATCATCAAAGGAGTATTTGGCCTGCAAAGTCCTAATAATTTGACGTGCTCGATTCAATTCGTGAGTTAAAGATTGAATTTCTGAAACATCATGTATGACCCCAACACTCCCTTTTAGACGTCCATCTACAATAATCGGAGCAACATTAACAATTACTTCCTTATGCTTTGGACCGACACGCATATTGACACCACGAACCGGCTTTTTTGTTTGAAGCACCTTCATATGCATACTTTCACCTTCATAAATATCTATAGAAGCCGGCTTTCCAATCACCTGATTCTTTGTTAAACCAGTAAGTCTTGTGTATGCCGGATTGATCAAAAGCCCCCTTCCTTGATCATCAACGACAGATATAGCTTCATCACTTGAGTGAATAATCGCTTCAAGCATCGTCTGAATCTCTTTTAAATCAGTAATCTGTTCAGCTAATTGTACCGCTTCCGTTTTATCCTTAAACATAGAAAATGCCCCTATAATTTCTTCCTCTGCATTCATTAAAGGGATTCTTGTCGTGATGAAATCCATCCCATTCTCGAGGGTGATCCGTCGATTTTCTTCCCTCTGTTTAGTTTCCATCACTCTCAGTAATCCACTTGAAGGGATGATATCTTTAATATGCTTACCAATCACTAATTCACGCTTTGTATTTGATACTCGTTCCGCACTATCGTTAAACATTATGACATATCCATTGTGATCGATGACTATCATTCCGTCATTGGTTGTATTAAGTATTAAGTCCATTTTTGCTGAAGCATTCTCCAATTTATTTATAAGACGATTTTTCTCTTCAAATAGGTTGGTAAGAATATGAGCGACGATTCCTGGGATGAGTATCGTTTGATCATCCATATCTTTTTTTATCTTATTAAAGACAGACGGAATTCCTGTTGTATCAATAATAATGTCTAAGCCTTTATCTAGCGCACTGCTCCAATTTGAAACAGTAGAAATCCCTCGTTCTTTTGCAGCAAGTATTCCTTCAGCAGCTTCGTTCGTATCTGCCATACAAACAATTGAGAATTCTTCGATTTCCGAAAGGAGCTTCAACACCGTTGTCCCCCCTACTCCTCCTCCTACTATCATGACTTTTTGCATTTTCATTCCCCCTTTTTGTTTTGCTATTTTTTTCTCAATTTTTATTATCTCTGCAATTTTTTTCATACTATATACCCTCATTTTACCATATTAGTATCGACTAAAAATAGTCACCATCTTCCAGGCTTTTTCTTAGTTCCCGAAACTTGACAAATTTCTTATATCCTTTATCATTTTTTAAAGACGGAATTTTTGGAAGGGATTTGACTGCATGAAACGTTTAATCGCTTTTTTAGTTCTTTTTATTCCTGGTGCCTTCGCTGCCTATGGTATAAAAATAATGCGGGACATGGTCTTTGGTATTTTACAGCCCCCCTACCCAGTCCTTTGGCTACAATTTTTAATTGGGCTGCTTATCACAATTGGTGGGATAGCCTTTATAGCAGGATTCGTTCTTCATCGGGATCGGAAACAAAATAAGGTACAAAGCAGGTTTAATAAATTTTAAAACGTAAAAGAAGGTGCCATGAATGAATCATGGACACCTTCTTTCTTACCTCTATTCAAATTCCTCTCTGACTCGCTTCGCTATCTCAGGAAAATCGGTGATGATGGCGCTGCATCTCAAGCTGTATAATCGTTTCATATCTGATTCTTTATTAATGGTATATGGTCGTACAGGAACACCCGCACACATCGACGATTGAATGATGATATCAGGGGCAACTCTGATATTTGGATGAATAGCGCTTCCTCCTATTGCCTTGGCATAAATCCACGGCATAAACAGACCATCTCGGTAAAGCGGTGCCGTTTCTATTTCAGGTGCCAGTTGATGACAATTAACTAAACTATAATGATTAAAAGAAGAAATAATTATCCTCTCTTCCAATTCGTAGCTACGAATGAGCCTAATGACYTTCTCTTCTAACCCTGGATATAGAAAGAGGGTATTTTTCAATTCAATAATGCATAAAAGCTGATTATTCTTTAGCCATATCAATAATTCCTCAAGCGTAGGAATTCTCTCATTACCCATTTTCCCTTTATAACTATTGGACGCATTAAAAGTTTTTAACTCCATTAAAGTCCGGTCCTTCACAAACCCAGAGGCATTCGTTGTTCGATTAAGCTTTTCATCGTGAATAATGACTACTTCACCATCTTTCGAGAGCTGAACATCCGTTTCAATACCATCCGCCCCAACTCGGGCAGCTTCTTTGAAAGCCGACATCGTATTTTCCGGATGGGTTCCTGATGATCCTCGATGAGCAAAGATTAAGGTCATAATGAAATCTGCCCCTCTCCCTAAAATCGCTATATTCCCAATTTTATGAAAAGAAACAGAAATTTATTTCACTACGGTTATTTAATAGAAACTAATCGAAATGCAGGAAAGGCCATTTGACCAATGGTGATTTCCCCGTCTCCTTTTGATTCGAGTGTATCCATTAATGACTTTCGTTTTTCATCTAATTGAAAAATTTCAGCCGTCAAGCTTTCAAGTTGGCCCCTTGTTTGTTCATATTGATAATTTTGTGCTAAATTCAATTGACCTACAAACATATCATATACTTCCAGCTTTTCCTTTACTAATTCGAGGTTTTGAATTTTGGATTTGTATAGAAGTAATGTTTTATTCAATTCCTCTTTTAAGATTTCGCGGTTAAATCCTTGTACATTAATTATCGTTTTACGTTCCATTCGATTACCAATGACCGCCGCTCTCACTTTTCCATGTGCTTCAATTACCCCGCCGATTAACTTTCCTTTTTTTTCATCTGTGAAGATATTTTTTGCTTTCAGAAAACTTCCCAACGAATAAGAACCAATATGTATATTTTCACCCGCGATTATATGGCATTCATTGGCATGCTTTACAAAGATGTTTCTTCCAGCAGAAATTTTCGACACACCCTTACCAAAAATGCCTCCTTTAATGAATACATCACCCACTTTTGACTTGATTTCTTTAACATTACTTACCCCAAGCTCACTTAAAATAGAAATATCCTTGGTTGCTGTTACTGAAAAATTATCAATAATCGTTCCTTTTACGGTCACACTTCCATCAAATTCGATATTCCCTGTTTCAATACCTACATCTCCCTCAATAACTAGGTGATCACCAACAGCAATCTTTCCCTCTCTAAATTCCACAACTCCATTAATTAATGCTCTCAGAATAATCTTTCCATTTTCTTCAATAGCAGCAACTGTTGTTCGATCATAAAGTAGTTTCTTATTCTTCCCTTTATCAGCCAATGCAAATTCCCCTGTTATGCTCCTTCCCATCTTTCCAGTTGTTGGCGGGACTTTTTCTCCTAACCAATCACCGCTTTTTACTTCATCGAGAAAACTCATATCATAATAATCGACTTTTCCATCTTCTCGAACCGCTGGTTTTCTTTCCGATCGTTTGAAATAGGTAACCACCGCATCCTTACCGTGGAACGGTTCTGTTCCCTGAGCGATAACTATTGAATCTTTGACTCTAAGCCCAGTTTGTAATATATGCATTAAAATCCCTTCTGAAATATTCTCCCTTTGAAGCTCCTTTAAAATATTGTTCATAATTACTGAATAATTCTCTTTCAGATACTCTTTAGAACAATTAAGTTTGACACTAGCTGACATTTTATCTTCAGCTATATCCAACTCTATGGTCGGTTTTTGTTTTCCAATTTGAATTTTCGCTCCACTTGCTTGTGCAAGGGCATCCTTTAAGTCATTAAAATTCTCTAGTAGGATTTGTGGAAATTTAATTAAAATAGGATTTAAATGCAGAATGGAAAAACCCTTTTGAAAAACAGTAATATAAATCATATCATTTTCCAATTCTAATACAAAATACTCATTTATCTCATATATCATATATTTCCCCTTTGCGAATATAATTATATATACCTAATTATAATCTAAAAATTGAGAGAAAAAATAAAAACATACATATTTTCACTAACTAATAATTCAGATAGTAAATGAAGAGGAAGACGTTACTGTCTCTGATTACTTCCTAGGATCCTTTAAAAACCCCAAACAAAAACGCCTTTTATTTATTGGATTCTTCCTGTAAAATCCAATAAATAAAAGGCGCTTAATTTTTGTAATCGGCAGCGTTAAAAATAATGAAGTTGCTGATTAGAAAAAATCACAAAGCAACTTCTTCATGTCTGCTTATCATCTAGGCGGAGAATTACTATATATATTTAGCGGCTCTAGCCTTTATATGGTCAATTGTTAAATATTAAATCTCAACAATCGGTTCTCCCCCTACCCCTGTCAAGAAGCTTTATGCTCAAGACGAAGCTTATCAGCAACCATTGCAATGAACTCGGAATTCGTAGGTTTTGCCTTAGTCATGCTAACGGTATAACCGAATAAAGATGAAATTGATTCAATATTTCCCCTGCTCCAAGCCACTTCAATCGCATGTCGGATGGCACGTTCAACACGGCTGGCGGTTGTATTGTATTTTTTTGCAATGTCCGGATATAGAACCTTTGTAATCGATCCTAATAGTTCAATATCGTTATACACCATTGAAATGGCTTCCCTTAAATATAAATAGCCTTTAATATGCGCAGGCACTCCAATTTCGTGAATTATGCTTGTGATGCTAGCATCCAGGTTTTTCGGCTTTGATTCATTTTGAGGACGATAACTAAACTGACTATGATTTTTCAATACAGCCTGTCCTTTGCCGCTCACCTGACGAATATGATTGGCAAGATTCTCCATATCAAATGGCTTTAGAATAAAGTMAGACGCACCCAAATCAACAGCTTTTTTCGTAACATCTTCTTGACCAAATGCAGTAAGCATAATTACATTAGGCATTGCACCTCGTTTTACTTCACGAAGTTTTTCAAGTACACCTAACCCATCTAAATGAGGCATGATAATATCGAGAATCAAAATATCCGGATCTACGTTCTCTAACATACCCAGGCAATCTTGACCGTTATGTGCAACCCCAATTACTTCCATGTCCTCCTGTGCTGAAATGTATTCTTCCAGAAGGCCAACAAGTTCTCTATTATCGTCTACAACGCACACCTTAATTTTTTTCACGCTTGATTTCCTCCTCAACTACAATTGGTCTTTTTTTCTATATGACTAAATTCTATTGTAATTGAACTTTTCGACAATGGAAACTAAATTCCTTTTATTTTTGAAAAAATATAAGGAATTCAATATTATTCTCCGGATATCTCTTGTTTTCGACTTCGTTTGCTATTCGAATAAACAGATTGTCGAAAAATCTTCATTTTGTTATCATTTTATCACATCAATTCAAAAAAACCTCAATTTTTGAAGAAATCATTTTTAAACCTGATTATTTTCCTTATAAAATGAAGATAGAATGGTCCGACATTGCCCATTTAATTAAAAAGGGGCATCCAAATGGATACCCAGACTCTTCAGCTTGCCTTTTCATAATTATCTTTGTCGTATATATTGATACCGGCTTCGTTTAACATCCATTCGATATGGACACCATACCCACTTGTAGGATCATTAACAAATACATGGGTAACTGCACCGATTAATTTCCCATTTTGTATGATAGGACTGCCGCTCATACCTTGAACGATCCCACCCGTTTTTTGAAGCAATTCTTTATCTGTCACTTTTAAAACCATTCCTTTAATTGCAGGGAACTTTTGTGGAATAGAACTGACTATTTCCACATCAAATTCCTCTACTTTAGAACCATCCACTACAGTAAGAATTTTTGCTGGTCCTTCCTTCACTTCGTGGGAAAGGGTTATTGGAAGGGCATTGTCCCTAATTCCATTTTTGAAATCTTGATTTAACTTCCCGAAAATCCCAAAGGGACTATTGCGATTAATATTTCCTATTTTTTCTTTGTTAGAAGAAAAACGTGCTAATTTTTCTCCTGGGTCACCATTGCTTCCCTTTTCGATGGACGTAACAGTCGATTGAACAATCTGCCCATCCTTTACAACAATCGGCTTTTTTGTATCCATATCCGAGATGACATGCCCCAGTGCTCCATATTTTTTCGAATCGGGGTGATAAAACGTCATCGTCCCAATTCCAGCCGCTGAATCGCGGATATACAAGCCCAATTTGTAAGTTCCTTCATTCTTATCCTTTAGAGGCAGGAGTATACTGTGAAGCACTTTGTTATCACGGTTGATAACAATATTTAACGCTTCTCCCTTTTCACCTGCCTGCTGAACAAAAGGGGTTACATCCCCCATCTTCTTTATCGTCTGACCATTGATTTCTGTTATAATATCACCGATTTCAATTTTCGCTTTTTCTCCTGGTGATTTTTTTCCTTGCTCAGTATCAATTAGATGATGACCTACAACGAGAACCCCGAGAGTATTAAGCTTTACTCCAATAGATTGGCCTCCAGGCATAACTTTAAAGTCTTTTAACACCCTAATATCGACCTTTTTAGCAGGCAAGCCTGCTACATCAAGTAATACCTCATTTGTACCTGGTTTCTCAGCACCAAGCGTGATTGAAGCTTGCTCATCATGAAGCGAAATCCCATCACTGGATTCCAAAACTTTTGCAGAAACGGGTAATGATTTGGAAATACTATATTGACTTCCTTCAAATAGTACAAGATGATTTGGAATTAAAAAATATTCACGAGATGGCTGGTATAACCCTAATGTTAATAGCGAAACAAGGAGAATTCCACCGATGATCCTGTTAATCCATACAAATTTCAATCCATTCACTCTCCTCGCTCTCTGACACTTTATGGCTACACCTTTAATTTAGCCTTCATGACAGTCATTTATAACAGAAGCACAAAATAAAAGCTATCCGTTTTTGGATAGCTTTACAATGAATGCTTATGATTAGTTGCAAGTACTCTTATCAAGACCGTTTCAAGACGTAATTTTCAGCCTTTTGGCTAGCTGAATTAATTCATTGGCATGTTGCTTCGTTAAATCCGTAATTTCGACACCGGAGATCATCCTGCCAATTTCTTTTATTTTTTCACTTTCTATAAGAGGCTTCACCGAAGTATTGGTTCGTCCTGCTCTAACATTTTTTGCAATAAATAAATGGGTATCTGCCATTGCCGCGACCTGTGGTAAATGTGAAATACAAAGTACCTGGGAACCCGTTGCCACTTTATAGATTTTTTCAGCAATAGATTGTGCAACCCTGCCGCTTACACCTGTGTCCACCTCATCGAATATAATGGAAGTAATGCCTTGATGTTTGGAGAAAATACTTTTCAAAGCCAACATAATCCTAGATAACTCTCCGCCAGAAGCAATTTTCGAAAGAGGTTTTAACGGCTCTCCTGGATTGGTGGATATATAAAACTCCATGGAATCCAGACCCGACTGATTAATTCCCCTGTCTGATAACTCATCGAAAGTATAAGCTGTTTGAAGAAAATGCGGTTCGAAAATTGTTTTTTCCATGTATAAATCTTTTAATTCCTGATGTATTTTCTTTGTTAACTGCTGTGCGAATGTTTGCCGAAGTTCAGACAGGTTTTTTGCTTCAACAATTAAATCAGCTTTAATCGATTTTATTTCTTTTTCAAGCTTCGCTATATGGGTTTCCCGATTTTGAAGCTTTTCGACTTCTTCCTCAATCCCAGCACCATACTCCAATATTTCCTCGATGGTCCGTCCGTATTTACGTTTTAATTGATTTATTTCATTAAGGCGACTTTCAATAAATTCGACTCGTTCTGTATCATAATCCAAAGAATCTAACTGATCTCGGATGGTCGAGACCGCTTCTTCGAGAAGGAAGTAGCTATTTGAAACAGTTTCCGAGCTATTTTTTAAACCCTCATCGAGACCCGCTGCTTCTTCTAGGTTATTCATGGCCACGGATAGCCAATCAATTGCATGTTGCTCTCCATTTAAAGCATTATAGCTGGTTTGCAGCGCTTCATGAATTTTTTCGAAATTATTAATTTTTTTCCGTTCTTCCATCAATTCTTCATCTTCGCGTAGTTTCAAATCCGCTTTCTGAATTTCATCGAGTTGAAACTGGATTAAATCGAGACGATGAACCATTTGCTGTTCATTTTGACTTAAACTATTCAGTTGTTTAGAAGCTGTTTCATACCGTTTAAATAACTTTTGATATTCGGCAAGAGCTGAAGCAACTTTTTCACCGCCGAACTGGTCAAGCAAAGGAAGGTGGAGTCGTTCATCCATTAATTCCTGATGTTCATGCTGACCATGTATATCTATCAAAGTCCGTCCTATCTCACGTAAAATTGCAATCGTTACGAGCTTTCCATTTACCCGGCAGACGCTCTTGCCACTGAGTGAGATATCTCTACGAAGGATAGCCATCCCATCATTCATATCCAAGCCAAATTCTTCAGCCTTGGCAAAGACCGGATGTTTGTCATCATCAATTTGAAAGAGCCCTTCTATTTCGGCCTTCGACTCACCATGTCGAATGAACTCTGCCGAACCACGGCCACCAACCAATAAATGAACGGCATCTATGATAATGGATTTCCCTGCCCCTGTTTCGCCGGTCAATACAGTCAGGCCTTTTTCAAATGAAACAGACAAGCTGTCAATGATCGCAAAATTCCTAATCG
>NZ_JBFUIB010000090.1:0-12280 GCF_056402095.1 Peribacillus sp. P4_C12 | reverse complement strand
ATGTAGACCGTGTCTTTAGATCAATGGAACGACAGGCTTTACATATGGAAAATAACCGTTAGAAGGCTAAGAGGAAGAAGAGTGAGGCAGAGGCACATGAATTTTTCTATCCAACCAAAGATGTCCCATTATGGGATTGGTTAGAACAGTGAGGGAGGAATTAAATGAAGTTACATTAGACCCATTTTCATACACATAAAAAAAGAGCCATTTCGGCTCTCCAATCAACAACTTATGGCTTCAACTTCGCTTTCTGCTTCTCCTTCGCTCATTTCTATCACCCTTTTCACTGAATAATTACAAGATAATAAAACGGCCTTATCATGCCCCAATTCTTCAACCCAACTTTTAAATAAAGTATCCTTGCTAACCCCTGTTTGATCCATTTCCATTTCCCTCTCCATGAGTTTTTTCCATTCTTCTTCATCAATCAACAAAGGCATGGAACTTTCATTTAGAGTAAAACAAATTCCTTCTTCTGTTTTGATAACAACCTCACCATTTGCTAGGACCTGTTTTGATTCCATTTTAATTCCCCTTTTCATATTGAATTGTTTAACAAGGATAACTTTTGTCATATCTCCAAATTGATCTGTATAAAACGATTGGTTGTGTGCCTTACAAGCTGGATTCACACATTCATATATATCCCTAACTTTTGAAAACCTTCTTTCTCTGGTACTCCCAGGCCATAATAATCAATACATGTCATACCTTCATCACAATATGGGCATTCCACATCTTCAACCTAACTAAACAATTTAAATATTGATTTTATCAAGCGAAAAGGTCGCGCACGCTGATCTTCCTGGTATTCCTTCCTGCAGTGGTTACAGAGGTTCAACCCTCGCCTTTTGCCTTCGTCTTCGGTAACCACCAGGGCCATAAAAACATATCCTCTATAAAAATTATCGGGGTTATCATTTGGCATTGTAATTTCAATTTTAGAGTCCTTAAATTCTGCAACCCCTAAAGGGATACCGTTTTTAAGCTTAAAGATATTCGGAATGTTTACTTCAGTACGCTTCTTAACACTTAATTCATCGGCATATTTGCATTGGAGCTCTTTGTTTGGCATTTGAAGAACTAATTTACTCATTTCATCCGTCGAAACAATATTTACATTAGGATCCAACTTTGTTTTCTTGGTTAACTTGAAGGTGTTTAATTCCTCAATAACTTCAATTCTACGACCATTAAAATTAATTTTTATTCCGTGCAGCTCATTATTTTCCGTTAAATCGCTCAAAGAAAGGGCTAATGTTTCCCCTAATGTTTCCCTTGTTAATTTATCTTGGCTATGAGAAACCACCCTAATATGAGTTTTAAATACGGGTAAGTTCATCTTTTCCGTTGTTGCCGCGCTAATTTTGTTAGCTTTGATTTCATCCTGGAGGCTGTGAGGCTTAGTTATAACCTTTTTCTTTTCAAAATTCTTATTACTTTTAAAGAAAACGTTAGTAACAGCCTGGAATGTATCGGTTAACAAATCATTAATTACATTCACTAAACTGCCGACGCCTATTTTAAATCCGGTAACAACCCGTTTACCGCTTATATTCGCTCTTAACGGAACTTTACCTTTTGAAGACTTTTCGTGAGCCCATTGAGCGTTTCTAAGCCACTTATTCCTTTCTTCAACTTCATTACAAATACTTAACCTTGCGAAATCTCCATCATATACTAATTCATCCACTGAATTTAATATTGGTGCTATCGGCGTTTTTGTGTCATTACTTTGTGTATTCAAGGAGAAAATTTTATTTTGCTGATCAATTCACATGCTGGATTCCCTTAATGAATACATAAAAATATCTCGATTTCAAAGTAATATCTTACATTTATAATTAGGTATAAATACTGGGAAATAAAGAATTTTATAGGTAGGATACTAAATATTTTATTACAAAAGCTGTTCGTAAATGAAGCATGTTAAAATATGCGGATATGATTATGCTACAATTGTAAAGATTGCAATTGAAATTCATATCTTAGGGAAAAGTAATTATATTAGTATTTAGGAGGGGTTTGTGTGTACCATCTCTTTACACATAATGATTTAGATGGAGTCGGATGCGGTATTGTAGCGAAGCTGGCATTCGGGGAAGAAGTAGTGGTTAGTTATAATTCAATCGGGCGACTTAATCAGAATGTAGCGGCATTTCTTGAGCAGGCCAAAATTGAGGATACGTTGCTGGTTACTGATCTTTCAGTTGATGAAGATAATGAAAAAGCGATTTCACAGTTTGTTGAAGATGGAGGCAAAGCGCTTCTGATTGATCATCATAAATCAGCGCTGCATTTGAACGAACATGATTGGGCATCTGTAACAGTCGAGCAGGAAGACGGTAAACAAACAGCAGCGACTTCATTATTCTATCAGTATGCAGTTGAAAAAAAATTGTTGGAACCTTCGCGGATTGTTGCTGAATTTGTTGAATTAGTTCGTCAATACGATACTTGGGAATGGGAAGTAAACAAAAATTTAACGGCAAAACGGTTAAATGATTTGTTCTTTATGATTCCGATTGAGGAATTTGAGATGAAAATCGCCCATAAATTATCAACGGCTGAAAGCTTTACTTTTGACGAAGTTGAGCAAACGCTTTTGGATGTTGAGGAAAGCCGGGTTGATCGGTACATAAACAGGAAAAAAAGAGAAGTCTATCAGGCTACGGTTGGTCCCCATACAGCAGGTGTGGTCCATGCTGAGTCCTATCATTCGGAATTGGGAAATGAACTGTCCAAAGAGTTTTCCCATCTGGATTATATTGCAATTCTAATGGTCGGAAGTAAAAGAATCAGCTTTCGGACAATCCATGATGACATAGACGTTTCTGAGGTTGCAGGTAAATACGATGGGGGCGGTCATCAAAAAGCCGCAGGTTGCACAATGTCCGAAAAGGCATACAGTCAATACGTAGAAAAGACCTTTTTTGCCGAGCCTATTAAACGCGATGCTCATAAAAACCAATTGAATATCAAGGAATCCCCAGAGGGTTGCCTGTATTCAACGAGAGAAAAACAAGACATTTTCATCTATGAAGATGAAGAAGAAGAATGGATTGTGGAGATCAACGGAAAACAACAGAAAAAAACATTTGATACATTTGGGGAAGCGGATAAATATATAAAGCGGAAATACGCTGCATGGCTGGCCCATGATGAAAGATACGAAGAGTTTGTCAATAGAGGGTGAATAGGAAAACGGCTGTCCGAATGTGGGCAGTCGCTTTTTGTTGTGTCTCTAAGACGGAAACCTGACACTTTGTGTAGAATCATCCATAAATCGAAGGAAACGAAGATAAATGGAGACTTTGCGTAGATAAAACTGAAATTTCGTAGATAAAAAGAAAGATTCGTTGATAAAAGTTGTTGATCCTACTCATTTACGTAGGATTGGACTGAACTTTCATAAAAAACAGGCTCAAAACGGATGCCTTTTGAGCCTGTTTAAGCTATTTTACCTTTTAAGTGGGACAGGATGTACGATGGTACGGGATTGTTTTTTGGGTATAGAATTTTGGCGATGAAGAATTGCGTTGATTTCGCCACCGATTACAAAGATCAGACCACTCAAATACAACCATAACATTAAGATGATAACGCCCCCTAAACTGCCGTATGTGGACGAATAGTTAGCAAAGTTGCTGACATAGAATGAGAATCCAAGTGATATTCCGAGCCACAGTACGGTTGCGGTCACAGCCCCAGGGATAACGTGTTTAATTGGAAAACTCTTATTCGGTGCAAAGCGATATAAAAAGGTCAATACTAGTGAGATAACGACAACTGCAATGATCCACCGTAATAAGCTGAATAGACTTTGCATTTTTTCAGGAAGCGAGATGACTTGTTGTAATAAATCGATGATCACTTTCCCGAAAACGGGCAGACCTAACATAACGATAAAAGCTACAACCAAGCCTAAGGTTAAGATAATAGAAATAAAGCGGGCTTTAATGAAGTTCCTTGTTTCTTTCACATCATAAGCGATGTTCATTGAATGAATAAACGCATTCATACCGTTTGAGGCTGACCATATGGTGCCTAGGAAACCGAAAGTAAGTAAGCCGCCGTTCCGCTCACTTAATATGTTGATAATATTTTCCTCGATGACTTCCACCGTTTCCGTTGGCATGAAGGTTTTTATAGTATCCATGGCTGTCTGAATGTCGATATTCAAATAAGGTAAAATCGAAAGTAGTAAAATGAGCAAAGGGAATAGTGCGAGTAAATAATAATAGGCCTGTTCTGCTGCCAACCCTGTTACACGATCTTCTTTTATTTCTTTGATAAGCTGCTTGCTGAATTTTATCGACTTATTCATCCGGGCATCACTCCTGAATAGTTACTAAGGTTATCTGCTTCTTTTCCCTCAGTTCAGGTAAGTTAATCCTCCTATCTAAAGAAAATGAAAGGTACTTTTTTAAAAAAGGTTAAGATAACCCTTCAGGGTGTCTTTCATTGTATATCTGTTGGTTTTCTTATACTTGTAAGAACAATATAACCCGCAATTATTCCTGTAATTGAATTAAATGTGGTTGATCCATCTGCTCCGAAGTATCCTCCCCAAACCAATGTGGAGAAAGGTAATTCGAATTCAATTATTTCAGTGAAATACAAAATTGGAATAATGGACATGTAAATGAACGGTAATCCAAGGATAAGTAACCTTAGCCAATTCATTTTCCAGTGACCTTTTGTTAAAAAGTTTTTCACGATACTAGGTATCGCGAATATGCCCCCGATGAAAATTGGGAAGAAAGATTGAAACAAAAAATATCCCTTAATCTCATATGTTTCGCGACTAATTATTTCTAGATGATGTTGGTACTTTAAACCATATAATAATACACTTAATAATAGAATTAAGTAGGATAAATAACTAATTGTTCTTTTCCAAGAATGGCTCATAAAATGTTTCCCCCCGTCTTTTTATTATACGGAAAAATAAGGAAAAAGTTTCAGCGGTTAACATGTGCAGAGCTTTAAAGAAGAAGTGTAAAGAAAGGCCGAACATTTTGTCCGACCTTCCTCTATTACACTTCTTCTTTTTGTTGTTCCTTTTGGACCTTTGGCGGCGTCCATTTGAAGATTTTATTGAGGATATTATAGATATGTTTGGATTCTTTTGTAAGGATTGGTCCAAGAATCGCTAAGGTCAAAACATATAGTGCCGCAAACGGGGTTAGTATTGGCATTAAACCACCTGCAATACCTAGGTTGGCGAGAATAATGGAGAATTCACCACGTGAAACAATAGTTAAACCGATATTGGCTGAGGCTTTGTGAGATAAACCAGATTTTCGTCCGGCTATCATACCAGCGACAAAGTTACCGATTATAGTGATGATTACGGCTCCAAGGACCATCCAGACAGCTCCACCAAGGGTAGTTGGATCAATGCTCAAGCCAAAGCTGAAGAAGAATATGGCGCCAAAGAAGTCTCTAAAGGGAATGACAAGTTTTTCTATCCTGTCGCTGTGTTCCGTTTCAGAAAAGACTAGACCAAGCAGTAATGCACCAATGGCTTCTGCAACGTGAATTGTTTCTGAGAAACCTGCGACAAAGAATAGCAAGGCAAACACAACAATAATAAATAACTCATCAGAGGATATATTAAATAATTTGTTGAGTAAACCAGAGGCTTTCCGAGCTATTACGAAAAATATCAGCATATATCCGATGGCGATGAAGGTAGAAAGTAGCGTTCCCCAAATGGAACYAGAATCGCTTAATACCAATCCAGATACGACTGATAAATAAACAGCAAGGAAGATATCTTCAAACATGATGATACCAAGAATGAGCTCTGTTTCGTTATTACCTGTTCTTTTAAGATCGACAAGGACTTTTGCTACAATGGCACTTGATGAAAAGCTGATAATCCCTGTTAATATTAGAACTTCTCTTAAAGGTAGTCCGAGCAGGAAACCATATAGTAGGGCCATTCCAGCGTTGATTAAAATGTAATACGTTCCGCCTGTTACTATATTTTTCCCTGACTTCATTAGCTTTTTAACTGAAAACTCAAGACCTAAGTAAAATAAAAGGAACAATATCCCGATTCTTCCGAGGAACGCTATGATTTCATCACTTTCGATGAAGCGCAGATCAATCAATCCGAAGTTTGGAGCATGGGGGCCAACGAGCATGCCGATGATAATTAATAATGGAACATTTGATATTTTAAATTTACCTGCAATGAGAGCAGCTAATGCTACTAGAAGCAGGGCAGTTCCTACTTCAAAGACTAAATGGTCCATATGTGCTTAGTCACTCCTTTCGTCGGTCAAAAGTTCTCTTGTCAGGTTACGGATATCTTTTCTTTCACCAGATATTACTAGCGTATCGCCTGTTTCGATGATAGAGTCTGGACCAGGATTGTTTAGTTGTTTTTTTCCCTTTTTCGAATGGGCAATAACGGTTACGTTGTAATTGCTCCGAATATCAATCGAACCTATTGTTTGATTGATTGCTCTTGAACCTGGTTCCACCTTGAACCATTCAATAACCAAGTCGCCTAATGACATCTCAATCGTTTCAAGCGCTTGTGGTTTGTAAACCATACCGCCTATGATGGAAGCCATTTGTCGCGATTCCTGATCGTTAAGGGTGATGCTCGATATAACTTCTTCATGTTCATTATCAAAATGGTACAATTCTCGACGGCCATCATCGTGAATGACAATCACTAACTTTTCATCATTTCTCGTTATGATTTCAAATTTTTGGCCAATACCAGGAAGTTCGCTTTCTCTAATTTTCACTGGAATTCCTCCTTAAGATAGTTGGTTAGAGTTTTAGAAGATAGAAATATGTTTATAAATTAACGTCAATAATCGTTTTGAATTTCTTCTCCTTAGAAATGCCGATGTATTTTAGTGTCTCTGATGGACTTGAATGATGGTAATGCTTTTGTATCAAAGAAAGAGACACTCCTTGTTTATAGGCATGATAGCCAAATGTTTTGCGCATCGAACTCGCTCCGAATTTACCTGTCAGACCTGCACCTTCCACAGCATCATGAATAATTCGGTGAGCTTGTTGGCGCGTAATCGGCTTTTTTGTTTTAGGGGATAGAAATAAAAATTGACCTTCGATAACCTTCGAGCCTTTTAGGTATTCTTGTAAGGCGGTACGAACTTTCAAGTTCAAATAAATTTGAGTGACTTCTTCATTCTCCATTCGTTGCTCATAAAACTCTTTGATTTTTCCTGTTTCATCGAGAACGTTGGAAACAGTGATTTCCAGCATTTCATTGATCTTCATACCCGTATTGATTCCGAGTACAAATAATAAATAATCCCGACTGGAGTGAGCTCGTAAGTACGTTTTTATTTTGCTGATTTGATTGATATCCTTAAAGGCTTCCACATATTCCATAGATCTTCTCCTCTTGCCAATGTAACATAATTATATTATATCACAAATTATGTTACATTGCATGTATTAAGTCCTATAAGAAAGATTCCCCCAAAAGAAGCAACTCATATATCATTAAAAGAGAAAATAAAGAAGTGGTGTCCAATAGTAATCCTTCTTTTATTTATTCTCTACCCAAACAAGAAAAAATATATCAGTTTAGTGTGTTATAGCTTACTAAAATGAGGGGATGTAAGGCATTTCTAAAAAAAATGTAGTTTGGCAGCATAAAACATAAAAAAAGAGGGAATCCCTAAGTTGGAATTCCCTCTCTAAATTTCTTTTTTTAATAGACTGCTTTTTGTAATTTATGAATGACCTCAAGTGAAAGGCCAGTTCCTATGGCAACTGATTCAAGCGGGTTATCAGCAAGTTTGACTGGTACTACAATTTCATTCGTTAGCCAATCTTGTATTCCATTAAGGAGTGCACCTCCACCAGATAAGATGACACCTTGATCAACAATATCACCACTTAATTCAGGAGGACAGTCTTCCAAAGTGGCTCTGATTGCTTCTAAAATATGAAGAAGCGATTCCTGGATTGCTTCCTGGACGTCAGTGGATGATATCGTAATCGGTTTTGGAAGACCAGTTACAAGGTCGCGACCTCTGACTTCCATGGTAACAACGGAATGTTCAACGAGGGCGTAGCCGATTTCCATTTTTATTTGTTCAGCTGTCCGTTCCCCGATTAACACATTATGTTTTTTTCTTACGAATTGGGAGATATCTTCATCCAATTGATCTCCGCCAATTCTGATGGAATTACAAGAAACAACGCCGCCGTAAGAAATAATTGCCACCTCAGTTGTACCACCGCCGATATCAACGATGACATTAGCAACTGGCTCTTCTACAGGCAGACCTGCTCCGATTGCTGCTGCTACTGGTTCCTCAATAAGGTGAACCTGCTTGGCTCCACAGCTTTTGACTGCATCCTGAATGGCTCTTCTTTCCACAGATGTTGAGCCTGATGGTGTACAGACTACTACACTTGGCTTTCGAATTGATAAGCCTAAAGCCTTGCTTGCTTTTTTCATGATTTCCCGTAGCATTTGTGCGGTAACATCAAAATCCGCGATGACCCCGTCCTTTAGTGGCCGGATCGCAACAATATTTCCAGGTGTTTTTCCAATCATGTTTTTTGCATCCACACCGACTGCTAATACCTTATTAGTCTCTATATCAATGGCCACAACAGATGGCTCATTAAATACGATTCCTTTATTTTTACTGTAAACTAGCGTATTTGCAGTTCCTAAGTCAATGCCTATTTCTGTATTTGATAACATTTAGTCACCCCTCCATAAGAGTTTGACCCCTATATAATCATTCTACCTTGAACTGTGAGTTTGTGGGGGTGGGAAATCTAGTAAATAGTGGAATTGCTGCGCTGTTCTTTTTCATAAAGGGAAAACATGATGAAATATAAAACGGCGCTTGCGATTGCCAGCGCACTAAGAATGCCAAATGTCCAATTGTAACCAATCCATCCTGTCATGGGAATGGCCAATGGTGCTAACATTCTACCAATTGTAAAACGCAAGCTTGCTGCAGCAAAAGATTGCCCCCGCATATGTGCCGGAGCGAGCTTGGATACAAATCCCTGCTGAATGCCTGCTGTCAAAAGGTCAGCTATTGAAAACAAAGCAATGGCGATAAATAACCCCCATAACCATCTTTCTGGTATATTCCCCACCATCATACTTCATGCCCCAGGCGAAAACAAGAGAGGGCAGTAGACTTGAAACAGGTTATTTTATGTTAAGATGAAAGATGAAATTATGGTAGATAAAGAAGGGTAATAATATGAAAACATATTTAGTTGACAGTAAGATTTTTAGAGTTATTTTCACCGCTTTTCTAGCTTTCATAGGTGGGTTCGTGTTCAATCGTCTTGGAATATATTTACCGTGGATGCTCGGACCATTATTTGTGGTGATGATTGCTAAAATCAAATTAGGAAAGTACATGTTATGGTCTAAACCCTTTAGAAGCACTGGATTGGTTATTCTTGGTTTACAACTAGGAAGTTCATTCACGAAACAATCGTTAAATGAAATGATTGAATATTTGCCCATCATGCTTTTTACAACGGTTGCTATCATTTTATTTACGGTATTAACTGGTTGGTTTGTTGGAAAGCGAATGAATTTATCTTTGAGTACGTCCATGCTTGGCAGTTTTCCTGGCGGTCTGTCTCAGATGGTGGTCCTAAGTGAGGAAATGAAGGATAGTGATGAAACAATTGTTGGCTTCATGCAGACGCTTCGAGTCATCCTTGTTATATCCATTGTTCCCTGGCTTGTGACTCACGTTATGACAGTTGATTCGGTTGCGGTAGTAAGTGTTTCGGATCGGCCCTTTTTCATGTTTGATTATGATGGGAAATTAGCCATTCTGATGATTGTAACCTTTCTATTATTCATTTTCATCACAAAAAGGGTAAACTTCCCGCTGCCATTTTTACTTGGGCCTCTCATGGCGGCAGCCCTATTTAATTTGGCAGGACCTGGGGCACCGCAAATTCCTGATTTTTGGTTGAACTTTTCACAATTGCTGATTGGCACGCATTTAGGGTATACATTGAAGGTCGACAATCCTCGACTTTTCAGAAAGATGTTCGGAGCAGTATTCGTTAGTAATGTCCTGTTAATTGGATTTTGTTATTATCTTTCGATTCAGTTTGCTCCCATCCTATCTATACCGGCTAACGAATTGTTTTTAAGTATGGCACCAGGCGGTGTGGCAGAAATGGCAGTAACAGCTATGTCTGTTCATGTGGATTTATCTGTGGTCACTAGTTTCCACTTATTCAGAATTTTATTCATTTTATTTTTACTCTCACCCATCATCAAATGGCTGGATGGTAGAAATATATGGTACCAGAAAAAAGAACGAGGCTGACATGCTTCGTCTTTTTTTTTGTCTAAATATTTTTCATTTTAATAGATTAATAAGAAAAGGGTGAATGAGATAGAGCGGAGGGCACATTGGAACATTAGAGAAGATATCGTCAAATTCCTTTTATAACAAGGTTTGTATGGAAAAAATCAGCATATACGAACAGAGCGGCTTGAAATTCCCTTTTGACGGAAACTTTGTCTGAACTGAAATATGCTATGGAATCAGTCCTATATAAGGAGTAAAGCAGGTAGATTTTGTGATAATAGAATGAAATTTTAAATTCTATCTAATGGAATAGTAAAATAATACTCATTTTTTTTAAACTTCATCCGATATAAAGAGCAGATAAGACTTTTAATGAATGGGTGAGTATTATGGATATAACATCGGTTTTGGGAGTAGTTCTAGGGATTGTGGCTATTTTAGTGGGAATGGTATTGAAAGGCGTAAGCATTACAGCGCTGATTAACCCGGCAGCTATCTTGATCATTATTGTAGGGACAATAGCTTCTGTCGTAACGGCTTTCCCTTTTTCAGAATTAAAAAGATTGCCAAAAATATTAAAAGTTTTATTCTTAGAACAACAATTAACAAAGCCTGAAGAACTAATTAAAACCTTTTCTGAATGGGCGGTCATTGCTAGAAAAGAAGGCTTATTGGCTTTAGAAATTATTTCGGATCAAGTCGACAATACCTTTTTAAAAAATGGGTTGAATCTTGCGGTCGAGGGTCAGAGTGCCGATTATATTCGTGATATTTTAGCAGAAGAAATAGACGCAATGGAAGAACGTCATCAAAGCGGGGCTGCAATTTTTAGTCAGGCTGGCACATATGCACCGACACTTGGAGTATTGGGTGCGGTAATCGGGCTGATCGCTGCATTAGGTAACATGGCTGATACCGAGGCATTAGGACATGCCATTTCTGCAGCGTTCGTTGCAACCTTGATGGGAATTTACACAGGGTATGTATTATGGCATCCATTTGCGAATAAGCTTAAGCGGAAATCGCAACAAGAAGTCCGGATAAAAGAAATGATGATAGAAGGAATTTTATCGATCATCGAAGGGGAAGCGCCAAGAACGATAGAACAAAAACTAACATCCTATTTGCCTGCTGAAGATCGTAAAAAGTGGTTAGAAGGCGATGTGAGAGAAGATGGCTAGGCGGAAAAAAAAACAGCGGCATGAARAGCATATTGATGAGTCATGGTTAGTACCTTATGCCGATATCTTAACTTTGCTTCTTGCACTTTTTATCGTCCTTTTCGCTTCGAGTTCGGTTGATGGAGTTCGATTCCAACAATTATCTAATGTGTTTAATCAAGTGTTTACGAGCGGGACGGGATTTATGGATTTCCCCAGCGATTCTCCCAGCAATAAACCAACATCACCGGAACAAAGTACAGAGGCAGAAGAACTTAAGAGGTTAGGGAAAAGCGAAAAGAAACAGCTTACAGAGGTTCAGGAACGTGTAAATGCATATATTAAAAAGAATGGTTTAACAGATAAATTGGGTACGAACCTCACGGATGAAGGCATGCTGATATCAATTAGGGATAATGTGCTGTTCGAATCAGGCGTGGCAGAGGTTAGAAGTGAAGATCGAAAAATGGCTAAGGAAATTTCAAATCTTCTAGTTATGGACTTACCCAGAAACATTATAATAAGCGGACATACCGATAATATACCGATTCAGACTTACCGGTATGATTCGAACTGGGATTTAAGCGTTATGCGTGCGGTTAATTTCATGAAACTTCTCCTCGGAAATAAAGACTTGGATCCCGAAATGTTCAGCGCAAAAGGTCATGGGGAATTTAAGCCAGTTGCTTCTAATAAAACAAAAAATGGAAGAGCGGAAAACCGGCGTGTTGAAATACTGATTGTTCCGCGGACGGCAATAATTGAGTGAAAACCTGTCTGGTATGGACGGGTTTTTCT
>NZ_JBFUIB010000089.1:0-12434 GCF_056402095.1 Peribacillus sp. P4_C12 | reverse complement strand
GCTTTAGGGTTCGTGATTACTGCATTCGCGGTTATTAGTAACTGGTACCCGCTATTGGCCATCATAACAGCTGTTTTAGCTCTTCTAGGACGAGAGTTTCTGCATTATTCCCAAAAGGTTTCGGACGCAAAGCTACCTTTTTATTTTTCGAAAAGCAAGCTTGGTGTCCAGATCTTAGGCGTTATCCCTCAGTCCCCGGCGGATAAAATGGGGTTAGTTAAAGGCGAGATCATTTCGAAAATAAATGGTATCGTCGTCAGGGAAGAAGAAGAGTTATACAGGGCGCTGCAAATAAATCGGGCTCACTGTAAGCTTGAGGTAATCGGTAATAATGAACAAATTCGTTTTGTGCAAAGAGCCTTATTTGACGGCGAGCATTACGAATTAGGCATACTATTTGTTGACGATCAATTGAAAGAAAGTGGACAAGCAGGGTAAGTGAGATTTTTTCATAATCACTTGGAATGCCACGTTAATAATTTTTACGGGTCGTATTATTTTTGATGTTAATCGATATAGAGGAAAATAGTTGCCAAGAAGACTTCATCATAGACTAATAATAATTTCAATATATATTGAYTGGATCTTTGACCACAGCACTACCTTTATTTCGATGAAAGAGACAAAACTTCAATTGAAATGATTTGAAAAATAGAAACGGCCTTTCTCGATTTTTAAATCAAGAAAGGCCGTTTCTTTGTATGGGTTTTACTTTTTAAGCATTATTTTTTCTAGATCATCTAGCATTTTGTTAGCTGCAATAACACCGCCAGCTGTATTCCATGTTGCGTCGCTGACCTCATAGGCATTCCCTTTTTTCACTGCATCTAGGTTTTTCCAAAGAGGATCATTTGTCCATTCTTTTGCTGTACTTAGGGCTTGTTTGTCACCTTCAGGTGCGTATGTGAAGTAGAACAGAATATCTCCATCCATTTTAGGTATGACTTCTTTTCCTACCTCAATTGCAAGGTTACCAAGTTTGTTATCTGCAGTAAATAGTTCTTTCTGCTGCTCTGCACGTTTAAATCCTAATTGATCGAAAATTACTCCAGAGAATGAATCTGTGTAATAAATACGAGTTGTTCCAGCCATGAAACGAACAACAGAAACTTCTTGATTTACCTTATCACCAAGTTTAGCTTTTAAATCTTCAGTGTGGGCATCAAATTGAGCAATTACGTCGTTACCTTTTTCTTCAAGATTCAAAGCTTTTGCATATAATTTAAAGTTTTCTTTCCAATCTCCTCTAAGTGTTTCTGAAAAAACAGTAGGAGCAATTGCACTTAATTTATCATATACAGCTTCCTGGCGGATCTTGCTTCCGATAATTAAGTCAGGCTTTAATGCGGCAATTTTCTCTAAATTCACCTCATGCTCAACACCAACAACTTCAACGCCATCCATATCTTCTTTAATATGATCGTACCAAGGGTCTCCAAGCCAAGATTGAACAGCCCCAACTGGTTTGACTCCTAAAGCAAGTAATGCTTCTGTACCTTCATTTGTAAGAACTACCACTCTTTTAGGTTGTTTTTCTAATTTGGTTGTTCCCATTGCATGTTCAATTGTATAGCTTTTCTCTTCTTTTTTGTCATCAGCCTTATTTCCTTCTGCTTGGTCATTTGAACTTCCGCAAGCTGCTAGAAGGAAGACTGCAAATAAAGTAATAATAGTAAAAAGTGATCTAATCTTAAACATCTTATGTATCCCTCCCAATATAGAGCAAATGATAATCATTCGCACTTAACAGCATCATCATAAAATGAATATACTTTTCTGTCAATATTTAATTGAAAATGATTCTCAAATTCATTGACATATTCCCTTTACCGCCAGTACAATTAATTATCATAAGTATTTACAAAAGTGATTGGGAAGGTAATTGGATATGTTATTAAAAAATACATGGCAGAAATGGATGGGAATATTTATTACCATTATTTTGCTGCTTTTTTTACTGTGCTCAAGCATCGTATACGGTTATACGAATACAACTTGGCAAATGGCCATTGACGCATTTACACATTTCAATGGATCAAATGAACATATTGTTATTCAATCTGTAAGGTTTCCCCGCGCTCTTATCGCATCTGCAGTTGGTGCAAGTCTAGCAATCTCAGGTGTATTAATGCAAACTCTAACTAAGAACCCACTTGCTTCTCCTGATATATTTGGGGTCAATGCTGGGGCTGGCTTGGCGGTTGTTACTGGAGTCACCATATTTGGAATAAGCAATCTTCAAGTATTCACTTGGCTGTCTTTTATTGGAGCCGCTATAGCAGCGGTAAGTATATATATGATTGGTAGCATGGGCCGTGGTGGGTTAACACCGATGAAGCTGACATTGGCTGGTGCAGCAATGACAGCCATGGTATCTTCGCTAACACAAGGTCTTCTTGTCTCAAATGAGGCACTTTTAGAGCAAGTTTTATTTTGGCTTGCAGGGTCAGTTTCCGGTAGGAGTTTGGATAATTTAACTGCAGTGTTTCCGTACCTTGCAGTTGGATGGGTCCTAGCCTTAATCACATCTGGAAAAATGAATGTGTTATCTATGGGTGAAGATGTTGCAAAAGGTCTTGGCTTAAATATAGTTTTTCTTAAGATTGTGCTGGGACTGGTAGTTATCCTACTCGCAGGAGGATCAGTAGCGGTTGCTGGTCCAATTGGCTTTATTGGGATTGTTGTTCCCCACCTTACCCGTTTTATAGTAGGTATTGACCATCGCTGGTTAATTCCTTTTGCTGGACTTTTAGGGGCGGTGCTTTTGCTTACAGCTGATATCATATCTAGGTATATTTTGATGCCACAGGAAGTTCCAGTCGGAGTTATGACAGCTATTATCGGAACCCCATTCTTTATTTATATTGCCAGAAAGGGGTTCAGCGGTCGATGAAGTCATATAAGAACTTTCGTTTATTTAATGAAAGAATATCATTCCTAATGGACAAAAAAGCTATAATTGTTGTTTTTGTATTATTTTTGGTTACTGCGTTAGTGTTTGTGATCAGTACAGGGATAGGTGAAATGAATATTCACCCTTTGAGTGTCTTACAGGTCTTCCTTGGAGGAGGAACTGAGGGTGATCGCCTTGTGATTCAGTCTTTCCGTCTGCCGAGAATTATTGTAGCACTTTTGGTAGGGATGGGTCTTGCAGTAGCAGGGGGAATTCTTCAGGGTATGATTCGAAATCCACTTGCCTCGCCTGATATTTTAGGAATAACTGGAGGAGCAACTGTAGCTGTTGTTGGTTTCATGGCTATGTTTAGCGACAAAAATCATTCTTTAACAGTGAGTATTAATTGGATGCCGCTAGCTGCGTTTATTGGTGCCACAGTTGTTGCATTACTTGTTTATTTCTTAGCATGGAAAAATGGAGTTCCCCCAATAAGACTTGTATTGATTGGGATAGGAGTCATGGCTTTAATGAAAGCCCTCACTACTATGATGATGATTCTTGGTCCAATCTATCAAGCAAGCCAGGCAAACCTTTGGATTACAGGATCAGTGTCTAACTCTAGCTGGAAAAATATCGCCGTGCTTGCGCCATGGACCATCCTATTTCTTTTACTAGCCTTTCTTTATGCAAGAAATATTAATTTACAAGAGCTGGGTGATGACTTGGCAACCGGGCTTGGAGGGCAAGTTCAAAAACAGCGATTTACATTATTGATGATAAGCACAGCTTTGATAGGTGGTGCTACTGCTTTTGCAGGAGGTATTGGTTTCGTTGGATTAATGGCTCCTCATATGGCTAGAAGGCTGGTAGGATCAAGTTTTGGAGTGTTATTGCCCACTTCAGCCTTGCTCGGCGGTATCCTAGTTATGGTCGCGGATTTGATTGGGCGAACCTTATTTTCACCATTAGAAATACCTGCTGGTGTCTTTACAGCAAGCATTGGGGCGCCATACTTTATTTATTTACTTTATAAAACTAKGAACTCATAAGGCAGGATATTTATAATACTTGTTGAAAAATAAAGAAAGCAGTTATCCTAACGGATAGCTGCTTTTAATATTAGGCTTCTTTAGCTGCTTCGATTTCGATGGTAAGTGTGATTTGGTCGCCTATAAGAACGCCGCCTGTTTCTAATGCTGCATTATAGGTTAAACCATAATCGCTGCGTTTAACTTTACCTTTTCCGCTAAACCCTGCTTTTTCATTTCCCCATGGATCTTTTCCTTGACCTTCAAATGTAATAGCGAATGTTTCTTCATTAGTAAATCCATTAAGGGTTACATCACCTGTCACATCGTACTCATCATCACCTGTTTTCACAATTTTCGTTGACTTAAACGTTAAAGTCGGATTTTTTTCTACATCAAAAAAGTCAGCTGAGCGCAGGTGATTATCTCGGTCTGCATTGCGTGTATCGATACTTGCTACATCTACAGTAAAATCTATTTCAGCTGTTGTTAAATCAGATGGATTTGCAGAAATGTTTGCTTCGAATTTATTAAAACTCCCTTTTACTTTTGCGATCATCATATGTTTTACAGAAAATTCAATTGCACTGTGAGTCGGATCAATTGCCCATTTGGTATTTGTCATTGTTTTTTCCTCCTAGTATATTAATCTTGAATTTATATATCTTTAATTTGAGATATTTGAACTTGATGTAATTATAAGAGGTTAGCTTACTAGTGTCAACTGGAATTTTTCCTTAATTTTGAAAAACATACAAAAATCCCTGTGCCGATGTTACGAGGCACAGGTTATTTAATACTTTTTTCTTAAAAAATAAAACTAACTTTCTTTATTATTGGGCTCTTTCTTTTTCTTCGTGAATAGCGACTTTACTTGGCCAGAAGGCACTACGCCCAAGCAGTGCGGTAATCGCTGGAACAAGGAATGGACGAACGATGAACGTGTCCATTAACACACCGAGTGCGGTAATGAGTCCGAATTGAACCAGTACTTGAATTGGCAGTGTAGCAAGAACAGAAAAAGTGGCTGCTAAGATGATGCCGGCTGAGGTGATGACCCCACTTGTTTCGGCGACTCCTTCTCTGATTGCCTGTTTGATAGGCATTGTTTTTTTCTTGCGCCAAATACTCGAAACCATAAAGATATTGTAATCCTCCCCAAGGGCGACAAGGAATACGAATGAATACAGTGGAATTGTACCTTCAATTGCTTCCACTCCCATGAAATAGTGAAGGATTATCCAACCTAAGCCCATAGCGGCAAAGAAGGAGAGGATGACCGTTCCCATTAAATAAATCATAGCTGTCACAGAGCGCAAGTAAGCTAAAAGGAGCAAGGAAATCAAGACGATAATGATTGGGATAATCATAAATTCATCGGTCTTAGCCGTATCTCTTTTATCAAATTGAGTGGCTGTTTGCCCTCCAATCCATACTTTTTCATCAACAGCTGAGATATTGGCGGCTTTCAGTTCTTTTTCAGCTAGGCTGCGAATGTCAGGAATTGCATTTATGGCTTCAATATCGTACGGATTAATATTGAATGTGACTTCATATGACTGCAGATCCTTATTGGATTTACTGTTAATAGGATCTGTGACACTTTCAACCAGATTCATCTTTTTTAGTTCATCTGCCAAGTCGATGTCCTTACCATCAGTATCGACAACCACTGTAGCTGGTGCAAGTTCTCCGGGTGTGTATGAGTCAGAAATGACCTTATATCCTTCACGGGAGTTCATATCTTCAGGGAATGAAGATAGAATATCGTAGGAATATTTTATTTGAGATGAATAGCCCCCTAATACACTGAAGATAATCAGGCATGTAAGAATGACAGTCCATGGTTTGGTTGTTACGATATTCCCAATCCAATTTCCGATGCGACCTGCTTCTTTATGTTTCTTAACGGTTTTGCCTTTTTTCTTCGCACGTGATTCTTCCATTTCTGGTGTGCGTGGAACGATAGGGAAGAAAGAGGCCCGACCGAATACGGAAAGTAGTGCGGGTACGAGTGTTAAGGCTGCTAACATCATGATTAAAATGGATAAGCTGAATGGTACTGCGAAACGATGATAGGCTCCATATTTGGCTACAAGTAAAGTTAGTAGAGAGATTACAATCGTCAGTCCACTCATCGCAATGGCACCTGATGAATCCTTAAAGGCTGCAATCATGGCTTCTCGTTTACTTTCATGATGTCTTAATTCACTTCTGTAGTGGGAGATTAAAAATAGACAATAATCCGTTCCTGCACCGAATAATAATACGGTCATAATGGAAATAGCCTGTGAATCAACTGTAATCCAGTCGTGATCTGCCATAAATCCAAGGATTGGACTGGTGACAAGATAGGCGAAGCCGACTCCGATAAGTGGAATAATGGCTAAAAGTGGGGAGCGGTAAATGAGTAATAACACGACAAGTACAAGTATTACTGTAGCTAAAAGTAATTGGAAATCTGCACCTGAAAATAATCCAGTTGCATCGACAGAAATTCCAACAGGGCCTGTTACACGAAGTGATAACTTTTCTGCATTTGTCTGAACTTTGAACGGGTCAAGGCCAACGCGCTCTGTTACTATTCTATTAATAATTTTAAGGTTTTTTTCTAATACAGCGGTCTCAGTTTTCTCCTTAAAGAAGAGCGGTTGTACGAAAGTCGTGCCATCTTCTGAAACAGATCCCTGCAGCGCAGGCAATGGAATTTCATGAAGAGGAGGTAAAAATGATTGTTGTGTTAATGGATTCTCTGTCAATTCCTTGGAAAGGTATTGAACCTCGGCCAAGTCGGCTTCTGTCAGTCCACCTTCCCGATGCCATGTAAGTAAGGCGGGTATCCCTGAGGAATTCGGGAACTCTTTTTTAATGAGCTTATCAGCCACGACAGAAGCTGAGTCTGCAGGCAGGTCAGCGGTATTATTGGATGTGCGATCCTTAACATCCGGTAACGTTATTGTTAATATTGTAGCTGCAATTATCCAGACAGTGATGACGACCCAGCGGCTGACCTTACCTGTCATCATTCTGCTTAGTCTTCCTAATAATGTTTCATCCAATGAAGGCACCTCGCTTTTGAATTTTTTTATTCTATCCTTAATTATAATGGAGCTTTGATGACATATACAAAAATGGGTATGCCCGTCTTCTCACAAAAAATGCTTTGAATAGCTTTCCATTCAAAGCTTTTTCATGATTATAGAAATTTAAATCAAATTTAAGTGTTTTTTTAACCCAATATCCCCCAGTAGTTACTATCAGGTTTTCCTCTAGGTTTGATTGGGGATTGGAGAAAAATCCTAATTCTACTAAATGTAGCTACATGATTAAATAACCTCGAAATTTCACGTTTTGTATCGTGGTCTTTCAAGTTTGTTTGTTTTATGATTTCAGATTGTATAGCTTTAGCTAACTTTTTTTCATTAACATTGGTTACCAGGTTTAAACCGCAGAACTTGGTCTTACAATATCTTGAATAATGTTGAAGATAGACGAGTAAGATTTGGGAATTAGGGTAAGGTAAAATGTATTATGGTTTTAATTAGCAAAGGAGGAAATGTTTTGTCTGAAAAATCCAAAAGAACAAATGGTAACTCAGAAAAAACGTTAACAAACCGGCAAGGGCACCCCATCACGAATAATCAGAGTATCCGAACGGTCGGTAACAGAGGCCCAAGTACACTAGAGAACTACGACTTCCTGGAAAAGATTAGTCACTTTGATAGAGAACGGATTCCAGAGCGGGTCGTGCATGCCCGCGGTGCAGGCGCCCATGGCTATTTTGTTCCGACTGGTAAAGCAGGGGACGAGCCGATTTCAAAATATACGAGAGCTAAGGTATTTCAGGAGGAGGGTAAAAAAACACCGGTATTTGTCAGGTTTTCATCTGTAATTCATGGAGGGACTTCACCAGAAACGTTACGTGACCCTCGTGGATTTGCTGTTAAATTTTATACAGAAGATGGAAACTGGGATCTTGTCGGAAATAACCTGAAAATTTTCTTTATCCGTGATGCTATGAAATTTCCGGATTTGATTCACGCTTTTAAACCGGACCCGGTCACGAATATACAGGACGGGAGAAGAATTTTTGATTTTTGCTCAAGCTCTCCTGAAACATTTCATATGGTTACGTTTTTGTTTTCCCCTTGGGGCATTCCAGCTAACTACCGCATGATGCAGGGTTCTGGTGTTAATACCTATAAATGGGTGAATGAAGAGGGGAAAGCAGTCCTTGTTAAGTATCACTGGGAACCTAAACAAGGGATAAAGAACTTGACACAGAAAGAGGCTAATGAAATTCAGTCTACGAATTTCAATCATGCTACACAGGATTTATATGAATCAATCGAACGTGAGGAATATCCGGAATGGGATCTCAACGTACAGATTATGAGTGATGATGATCACCCTGAATTGGATTTCGACCCGCTAGATGATACAAAGATTTGGCCAAAAGATGAATTCCCATGGCTGCATGTTGGTACGATGGTATTGAATAAAAACCCGGAGGACTATTTCACTGAAGTGGAGCAGGCTGCATTCGGTACGGGCGTCCTAGTAGATGGACTAGATTTCTCGGATGACAAGATGTTACAAGGGCGTACGTTCTCTTATTCTGATACACAACGTCACCGTGTAGGAGCAAATTATCTTCAATTACCGATTAATGCACCGAAAAAACCAACAGCAACCAATCAAACTGGTGGACAAATGCAATATGAAGTTGGCAGAGGAGATCAAAGTCCTCATATCAACTACGAACCATCAACTGTAGGTGGTTTAAAAGAAGCCAAGCAAACTGGCAAAGAGTATACACCTTTTATAGAAGGAAAACTTGTTCGAGAAACAATAGATCGGCAAAGTAATACGAAACAGGCTGGTGAAACATTCCGTGAATTTGAAGATTGGGAAAGAGATGAATTAATCTCCAATCTTGTGTCAGCATTAGCTCCTGCAGATCCACGCATTCAGGAAAAAATGGTGGCTCTTGCAGAGGAGGCTGATGAAGAATACGGTCGCAGACTGAAAGAAGGTTTAGCTTCAGCTTCTGAACATACAGAGTCTTCAAAACCTATGGGAGGGACAGATAACCCAGAGGAAGGAGCTAGAAAAGGACATGACGCAGATCCGTATTAACAGGTGGAAAAGAGGCAAACTTCCTTCTTAGAAGGGGTTTGTCTCTTTGCTTAATAAGAATAAATTTGTAAACGTGGTGAAGCCAACCTTCCGAACAATTATTAAATATAGTAGGAAATAGATTGGCAAAAAACTTCATAATCATTTAAACTGAAACTATTCTATTTTTCTCTTATAAAGGAGATGAAAAAATGATTAAATTTCTTTCTGCCCTTTTCTTTCCTTGTCTACTTGTTATGCTATTTTCAAGGGTCACCTATAATAATATCGTGGGTCTTGTTTTAACAGTTGCGTTGATTACAGCTTCTGCATATAAAGGTTATACGCATACAAATTTATTAATCATCGTTGACGCACTGTCACTGACAGTGGGATTTTGGTTGTCAAAAAGAATGATGAAACGAACATCAAAGAGCGCCTGACATAAAGGTGCTTTTTTTGTACTTCTTCCTGTTATTACTCTCGACATCTAAAGATTATAAAAAACCAAAATAGAATAGATGTTCGCTTTTTTCTGGTTTGTTTTGAGGCTATTGTGGTAGAATGTGTATATATACTTTCAAAAACCGGAATAAATAGAAGGGATATAGTATATCCCGTTTTATATAAAAATATTTCAGTAGGAGGCTATGCTTGGTGAAGGATAAGTTTGAGTTAGTCTCAAAATACTCTCCTCAAGGAGATCAACCTGCGGCAATAGAAAAGCTTGTCGATGGTGTAAAAGAAGGAAAGAAAATGCAGACATTGTTGGGGGCAACGGGTACAGGGAAAACATTTACCGTTTCTAATGTCATTCAACAAATCAATAAACCGACGCTTGTCATTGCCCACAATAAAACGCTGGCAGGGCAGCTTTATAGTGAGTTCAAAGAGTTTTTTCCTAATAATGCTGTTGAATACTTTGTTAGCTATTACGATTACTACCAGCCAGAAGCCTATGTGCCTTCCACTGATACATTCATTGAAAAAGATGCAAGTATCAATGATGAGATTGATAAACTACGTCACTCGGCGTCATCCTCTTTGTTCGAACGAAAAGATGTGATCATCATTGCCAGTGTTTCTTGTATTTATGGATTGGGTTCTCCAGAAGAGTACCGGGAGATGGTGGTATCTCTCCGCACAGGCATGGAGATAGATAGAAATGCATTGTTGCACAGACTTGTGGATATTCAATATGAGCGGAATGATATTGCTTTTCAACGGGGGACTTTCCGGGTTCGCGGTGACGTGGTCGAAATTTTCCCGGCTTCCCGTGATGAACATTGTGTAAGGGTCGAGTTTTTCGGAGATGAGATTGATCGTATTCGTGAAGTCAATGCCCTAACCGGTGAGATTACTGGTGAACGGGAACATATCGCAATTTTTCCGGCATCCCATTTCGTAACTCGTGAAGAGAAAATGAAGATCGCCATTCAAAATATCGAAAAAGAGCTGGAAGTACGATTGAAGGAATTGCGGGAGGATGAAAAACTGCTTGAAGCCCAGCGCTTGGAGCAGCGGACCCGTTATGATTTAGAAATGATGCGGGAAATGGGTTTTTGTTCGGGTATCGAGAACTATTCACGCCATTTAACACTCCGTCCCTCAGGTGCAACACCATACACCTTGATGGATTACTTTCCAGAAGACTTTCTATTAGTTGTGGATGAATCACACGTAACCCTTTCACAAATCAGGGGCATGTTCAATGGAGATCAGGCTCGTAAGCAAGTGCTCGTTGATCATGGCTTCCGCCTGCCTTCTGCAAAAGATAACCGTCCACTCCGATTTGAGGAATTTGAAGAAAAGGTTCATCAATCTATATTCGTCTCGGCAACTCCGGGACCATTTGAACTCGAACACACACCGGAAATGGTTCAGCAGATAATCCGTCCTACTGGCTTGCTAGATCCTACGATTGAAGTACGACCAATTGAAGGCCAGATAGATGACCTAATAGGTGAAATACAGGAGCGGGTTAAAAAGAATGAACGGGTACTAATTACGACCTTAACGAAAAAGATGTCTGAAGACTTAACTGATTATTTAAAGGAAATTGGAATCAAAGTTCAATACCTGCATTCAGAGGTAAAAACATTAGATAGGATAGAAATCATCCGAGAATTACGAATGGGCAAATACGATGTGCTGGTTGGAATCAATCTTTTACGTGAAGGTTTGGATATTCCGGAAGTGTCGTTGGTTACGATTCTCGATGCTGATAAAGAAGGCTTCCTTCGCTCAGAGCGTTCACTCATCCAAACGATGGGCCGCGCTGCTCGTAATGCCAGCGGCCACGTTATTATGTATGCCGACCGTATTACGAATTCAATGGAACTTGCGATTAATGAAACGAAGCGACGCCGTGAAATTCAGGAAAGATACAATAAAGAGCATCAAATTACACCGCAAACCATTCAAAAGGACATTCGTGACTCCATCCGGGCTACTCATGTAGCCGAAGAAGGTGAAGAATATAAAGAAGACCTTGCTCCAAGCCTCGCGAAGTTGCCTAAAAAAGAGCGCGAAAAAGTGATGGTAAGCATGGAAAAAGAAATGAAGGAAGCAGCAAAAGCACTGGACTTCGAACGCGCTGCCGAGCTGCGTGACTTATTACTAGAGTTAAAAGCGGAAGGGTGACGAAACATGGCAATGGAGAAAATTGTGATAAAAGGCGCCAGAGCCAACAATTTAAAGAATATTGATGTCACGATACCTAGAGATAAACTCGTCGTGATAACAGGATTATCTGGATCTGGAAAGTCTTCCTTGGCTTTTGATACGATTTATGCAGAAGGTCAAAGACGTTATGTAGAATCACTGTCCGCTTATGCCCGTCAATTTTTAGGCCAAGTGGATAAACCGGATGTCGATGCGATTGAAGGATTGTCACCGGCAATTTCTATTGATCAGAAAACGACGAGCCGGAACCCTCGTTCAACTGTGGGGACTGTCACGGAGATTTATGATTATTTAAGATTGCTATATGCTCGAGTCGGCCGGCCAACCTGTCCGATCCATCAGATAGAAATTACCTCTCAAACGATTGAGCAAATGGTAGATCGCATCCTTGATTACCCTGAGCGAACTAAGCTTCAAGTATTGGCACCGATTGTTTCAGGTAGAAAAGGAACGCATGTAAAAGTTTTAGAAGAAGTAAAAAAACAAGGGTATGTCCGCGTTCGTGTGGATGGGGAGATGCATGATCTTAGTGAAGAAATTACTCTCGAAAAGAATAAAAAGCATTCTATAGAAGTCATTATAGACCGAATTGTTATTAAAGAGGGAGTCATGGCACGGCTTGCGGATTCATTAGAAAGTGCTTTGAAGCTTGGTGAAGGCAAAGTCATCATTGACGTTATGGGTGAAGAAGAACTACTGTTCAGCGA
>NZ_JBFUIB010000088.1:0-18972 GCF_056402095.1 Peribacillus sp. P4_C12 | reverse complement strand
TTTAAATACAAGAAATCATTATTTAAATACTTTGTATTAATTATATTAATCGTGGGAGTTTCATTTTTACTTTCTTCAATGGGCGGAAGGAAATCAACTTTGCAATTTATAGTCTTTTCTATGCTTGTTTGGCATTTTGCTGTAGCCAAGATAAAAAGGCTCCAATTTAAACTACTTTTAATAGTTCCTGTTGCATTGATTTATATTATTGTAATTCCTATTCTTCGTGCACCAGATGGTTTTGAAGTTTATACAAATAATCCTGAAAAACTTTTAACTGAGATTACAGAAGATGTAGGTACTGTCACACGACAATTTAGCTATATAGATCATTATTTGTTTATAATGGATTATTTTACAATTGATAAATTGTGGCTAGGTAGTAGTTTTGTAGATTTATTTTACGCTCCTTTACCAAGTTCTCTATATCCTGAAAAACCTCCGGTTGATGATGGAGTTTATGTAAGAACACTAGCAGAGGGTTGGCAAGTATCTCCATCCACACCATATAAAAATATGTACCCATCTTCATGGCCGCCTGAAACTTTTGGTGCAATGTATATGAATTTTTGGATTCCTGGTGTATTTTTAGGGATGTATCTCTTAGGGATCATATATCAGGCAGCATATCTGTATATGATTAAGTCTGATTATAGCTTGCATTCCATGTTAATTTATGGAAAAATCCTATTGAATTTTCAAATTAGTAATTTGAGAATGGTACAAACACTAACAGATATAGTAGTAATAACTATCTTCTTAGGAATCTTCTTTCTAGGATTCAAAAGGAAAAAGAAATATAAATTGGTCTAATAAATCTAATCATCTATAACTCAATAGACACAAACTGAGCCGTAACTAAAACTAAAAAATCCACAAAATCTAAGCCGCCCTGGGGTGGCTTAAAGAGAGGTATTTGCCAAGTGATAACGGTGATAAACAATGGTGGAGATTAGATCCTAATTGAGGTAAAGGGTTTATACTGAGAAAGTGAGAGTGTGTTAGAGAATAAAAAATTTCTGTTATGGATTCAATTAATCGGATGGTGCATTGATAGAATAATTTTAACAAGAGGGAACATAAATAATCCTTGTAGTAGGAGGAGCCGGATACATCAGTATCCATCTAGAATGGAACGACGTTCTAGTTTTAGATATATCAACTGGTCATCGCTCAGTAGTGATTATAGAACATTGTTTGTGCAAGGGAATCTTTTTTTTACATGAACATTTATTTTATCCGTTAAAAGGGGCTATCATCAGCATATTATAGATTTCAATTTATTACTCATTAGATTATTTATTTGATGGGGGTGTAACAAGGTTCTTTTTAACTGTTTTTGACTTAGTACGTTCCAATAATCAATATTTTAAAAGAAGCATTTGACGTATAAAACTTTTCTTCACGAACCCAACCACGTTTCCACTCTTCATTTGCTATCTGCATAGTTGTTTACTTCTAATGTTATCTCATTCAATTGACATAGGCATATAAAGATGGTAATTTTAGCATGTGTAGTTCGTTATAGCGAACTACTGGTACCTAAAAAGGAAGTATTTGATATCGAAAACAACAAATATTAAAACTAATTAGATTAATAAGTAAAAATCTATGTGGAAAGAAACTATTTATTTGTTTCTTAATTCTCTTGCATACTAAAATTCAACGATAACAAAATGAACCCTCTGGCAAAGGATTTTTCTATTATTTTATACATACCTCGGGTATTCCCCTACATGGCTTAACTTTTTAATGTCCAAGAAACGTCTCAGTTAATTAATTGGCACAATATGTTGCTTTTTCTTTTACTAAAAAACTGAAATTGTATTATCAAAAAGCCCCAATTCAATTACACATTGTGAGTCCTCTGATTTTGTTATACCTTGCCAAATAAGACATAAATCAATGATCGTATGCATTCAATCGATTTCACTAATACTGACAATCTCGAAAATAATTCAATGGACATCGTAAACTTTATCTTAAATGTGAAGTAAATAAATACATTCATAATACTATCCGAATGGAAAATAAAGCATTAACAAGTAGAAAAACAATAACGAAAAAAGGATGTATTTTATGAAAAAAATGATTGGTTTTTTCTTATGTTTTTTGTTAATTGTTTTAGTCATTTACCAACAGAATAATTCTGCTTCTAACCATAAAGAGAAGGTATACGTTGAAGATTTTAAGGGGGACAATGATTCTGCTAAGATTCAAGCTGCCATCGATAAAGCAAAGACCAATAAAATAAAGACGGTTATGCTTGATGATAGAAAGTATACAATTACATCGCCTATCATCGTTAGGAAAGGTGTAAAGTTACTATTCGGATACGGAACGCAGTTTATTGTTGAGGGAAACTTTAGGGTGCTTGAACTTGAGCAGAATGCTTCTATTGAAGGTGCTTATGTAGCAATAAATGATACTAAATTTAATTCAGAGGTCATTTACTTAGATGGTAAATATAAATATTATAACACCTGGAACAAAACACAAGTCAAGGATGTAAATATCGTCAACTGGTCTGAAAGTAATAAGGGTACAGGAATATCTTTATATGCTGGCGGAAAAGAACATGAGATTTCTTTCGTGAACTTTGAGAATGTTAAGATCGCAGGAATGGAGACTGGAGTAAAGTTAATAGCTGAAAAGCCGCCTTCTGGAAAGGCATGGATCAATGCTAATCGGTTTATGAATGTATCTTTAGAGGATTGCGTAAACATGATTTACATGGATAGTTCTTTAACCATACCGAATGAGACTAGTGGCAATCAATTTACTAACTTACAGATTCAACCTTCAAGTAAAACAAAGAGTATTTTGAAGGTAAGTGGGCAATATAATAAGTTTGAGGGGATGTTCTGGGATTTGGACCAAATCACTCTTCAAAACACTGTTATTGAACTTACAGATAAGAGCAAGGGTACCACCATTGACATTCCTTCCTTGCCTATGAGTAGAATTTCCGACACAGGTCAAGCAAATATAGTAAATCAATGAGGAATAAGAGTCCTTCTCTATTATTCATAGTTGAGATAGTAGTATTCATACTCTAGTCTCATTAAAAATATGGATGAAAGGGAAATTCTAATAATGAAGAGTTATTATTTAATAGAAAAAAGCGGCTTCATTTATTTTATTAAATAAGAAAAGCTGCTTTTTTGAGCTGTAACCATTTAAGGTTAAGATGTTCAAAGTTTCGAAGTGATAATTTGTCCTTGATCATTAATACTCACTTTCCACTTGGTTCCGTTTGGAGAAACCATTGTCACAACTTTCCCTTTTTGGAGTTCTAAATCTCCATATAATGTTCCACCTGTGGTCGATAACCAAGAGGACCCATACTGTAAAGATGATCTTGCAAAAATGCGATTAATCCGAAATCGTTTGTGCTCTTGGGTATATCCGCTTAGAGTCAGTTTAATTTTGTTCAACGTATCGGCTCTTACTTCTGAAATAACAGTGTTTCCTGCATTAAATGGAACATTATTTGCAACAGTCCAGGGTCCATTTAAGCTCTGTTGGTATTCTATCAAAATACGACTTGGGCTTTCATTCCATCCAAAATAGATACCCAAGCAATTCAGCATTTTAATAGGCTGGTTAGAAAAATCTAATTCAATCACAACGGGTTGAGAACTTGGAACATCAAGGTAATTCACACTTTGTTCATCGAGTAGGTTAAAGCAATTATTAATATTTCCTCCATATGGAGCTTTCCCAGAAAGCTGACGTACGGCGTATCGGACGTTTGCGTTCACTAAGATATCGTCTTGATTCCCAACCAGATGGGCTTTACCTAAGGCAAGAGGAGGATATACTTGAAGGGATTCTTCATGTGGCGATGTGCACCGATTGTATTGGCCACGGTCTAGAATTGATGTAGCTAGTTGGTTTGAAAAGAGGTAGTTGTGATGAGAAGTAGAAGAGAATTCGATGACCAGAGGAGGATCATCCATACGGTAGGTATCCCATATCACTCCTTCAAAAATATTATAGGCACCCGAGCAACGGATGACTTTCTTTGTTTGACTCCGGCATTGAACTTGGATTCCGGTAAACATATTCCCTGAAATTTCGTACGGTAATTCACCGTTTCCTACAATCTCAATACCATACTGACAACCATCTATAAAAATAGAATGGAAGGAGTTCGCATTAATCCAACACGGGGTATTTATATTTAGAAGCTTTTCTGTTTTTAAATAGATAGCCGTATGGAAGTTTGTGATTTGGAGGGAGCTTGCCTTAAAGAAACTGATGAAATCCCATGCTTTTTCACAGTACAAATGAATGGCTATACCCTGGTACGTTGTTGTACGGTTTATAATATTAATATTGGATATAGTTGTATGATTATGAATTTCTATTTGTTGGGCACCAGAAAGAAAAATGACGGATGAATTAAAGCTATTATCCACGATTTCAATCGTGCCACCTGAGATGGAAGCATCCTTCTGAAGTTCAAAAACTCGGAAATTCCCTTTGATGATTAATGTTACAGTAGGATCAATTTCAAGATGTACATTTGATTTAATGACAATGGGGGAGGATAGGGTATATTGTTTCTTTCCTGTGATGACAACTTTAGAGTGATTATTGGCAACACAATAATTAATCGTATCTTGAATGGCTGGGGAATTGTCTACTAAATTAGGATTAGCGCCAAAACAATCAATATTAAGAACATCTCTGTTCTGGCAATCTTCAGACAAGTTTAGTGAGTCTGTCAATTGTATAACACTCCTTATAAAGTGATGTTATACAGCATATGTTTGTCCAAAAAAAAAGTATAGGTATAAAAAACAAAAAACAAACGAGTTATCGTTTGTTTTAAATCAATGATAGGTTTCCAGCGTAGAATGAATCATATTTGTAAGGGAAAATGATTTTTCTACTTTTTGTCTTGCTTTGCTACCCAAGCGTTGTCTTAAACCCTTATCATCGTGAAGTATTCTAATTTTTTTAGCAAATTCTTTTTCCGAATGATGGGAAATTAGAACACCTGTTTCATGATCCACAACGGCTTCTTTAATGCCGCCTACATCTACAGAAACAATTGGTGTACCTGTTGCCATTGCTTCAAGGACTACCATTGGAAAAACCTCTCTTAAGGATGTAAGGAGCAGCAAGTCCATATTGCAAATAAATTCATATGGATTGGATGCATTACCTAAAAGCTTCACCTTATGGTGTAACTTTAAGTCCTTAATCATTTTTTCAACAATTTCCCGCTCAGGTCCATCTCCAGCAATATAAAACATTACGTTCGGTACATCTTTTAACTCATTAGCTATTTTTATAAAGAGTTCATGGTTTTTTTCTTTTGATAACCGCGCTAGAATTCCGACATTGAACGTTTCTTTAGGTTGTATCTGCTGAAAAGAAAAGTGTTCCACATCCACTCCGTTGTAAATGGTCCGAATAAGTTCCTTCCTTACACCAAACTGAAGTAAGTTTTCCTTTTCGAAATTACTAACCGCTATAATTTGATCCACATTCTKATTTAACACTTTTTTAAATAGTAAGGGCATCTTTTTTTCAAGAATGGTTACATTATGTTTGGTATACACCAGCTTGATTTTTCTTCTCGTGATTTTCTTTATTGCGATGGAATATAGTAACATTCTTAAACTATTTGCATGGATAACATCAATTTCTTTTTGGTTAACTTCTTTACTCAGTGTCTTGAGATTAGCGAAGTGATTTTTTAAGCTTAAAGGAATAAATTGATGTTTATTATGAATTTGATTGTACAACTCACCAGTAGCAGCTGCTGAGTAAAACGTCATGTTTTCATCCTTAAGATGGTTTTCTAATTTACAAAAATACATCTCAGCGCCGCCTGTTATGAGTTTATCGGTTAGTAGTAGGACATTGTTCATTTCCTTATTTACCCCCATTTTGTATAGAGGTAGGCCGCGAACCTCTGTTTTTATTGTATGCATGATAGGCATATTTGCTAAAATAATAGTTAGCTTTTACAAAGTTTAATTTTTCTTGGCTCCGTAACAGTTTCCAATATCGGTAAGCAGCCTTTAATTTATTCCTTGAAGTAGAGTTACTAACAATACGATACTTGGATAAAACCTTTTGTAAGCCATGTGCTTGATACCCCTGTCTTAACAGTAACAACCATAATGCCGAATCCTCAGGCTGAATATCGGGCATTTCAATTTGCTTAATTTGTAGCCTATCTAACATCACAGTTAAACAGCCAATCGTTGTATTTCCAATCAGATTATAATAATCTACCGTTTTTGGTGCACTTACTTCAATATCTAGAGGATTGCCTTCTTCGTCCATTAAAGAATAGGAGGTAAAAGAAAAAGCAAGGTTTCCCTTTTGCATAAAGGTGACTTGTTCTTCCAATTTAGTAGGCATCCATAGATCATCGCTATCAAGAAACGCAATATAATTTCCTTTGGCTTCTTTTATAGCGACATTTCTAGCCATAGCAGCACCAACATTTTGAGTTAAAGGTATAAGTTTAATCCGTGGATCGCTTTCTGTATACGATTTAATGACATGAACCGAGTCATCCTTTGATTGATCATCAACAATAATCATTTCCCAGTTAGAATAGGATTGATCTTGGACAGATTTAATAGTCTCTTTAATAAATGACGAGCTATTATATGAGGGAGTTATAACGGAAACTAAAGGTCTGCTATCCTTTTTGTTGTTTATCATAAACATCCACCTCTTTTCTTTCATATACGGTAATATATCTTAAAGTAAGTGCTAAAAAGGAAAAAAATGCTTCATTAATCATGAGGGAAAGGGACATCATCTGTATTAAAAAAGCAAAGAGTGTAAGCACAATGAAGGGTTTTTCCTTATGTAATTTAGCCTTGAATAAGGTGATAACGAGCATCAATAAAAAGGAAATGTAAAAAAGAAAACCAATGATTCCTGACTCTACTAGGACTTCTAGATACGTATTGTGAACATATAGCTTTTCATTATGCTCAAATGCGTAGTAATCGGAAAAGTTAAAGGCACCAATACCAAAAAGGGGATTTGACATAAAATAGTTAATCGCCTGACTCCATAATTCAAACCGGCCACTACCACCATCAGAAGAAAAGTCGGTAATACGGCTAGCAATAATCTCATTGAAATCTATTTGAATGAAAGAACCTGCAGCATAGATCCCAACTAGACATAACAGAGAAACAGTCATCATTTTTATTTTTTTTGAAAAATTCGCTAACAGCATGTACAAAATGACCACCAGTATGAGAGCTAGAATTCCACCTCTTGAAAAAGTAAGAAGAGAGGTGATCACACATAAGATGAATCCAATTGAATGCTTGAATCCTTTTAAATTTGTTAAATAAAAGGAAAAAAACAATGTATTAAAAAAAATAAAGATGTTTGGGTCATCAAGCAATCCAATTAATCTCGGATAATCTCGGTCTAATAATAATCCATAAGATGTAACCTCAACACCTGTTGGGAATCTACCCGTCGCCTTTATGCCGATGACGTACAATAACAGGCTAATGACGTTAAATATGATCCCGACATTTGCAATGGATTTTTCAATGGCACCTATCGAGGTTAGCTCCAGTATATATCTCATGATGAAATAACAGCCAAGTACGAGTATTACTCCTAGAATGACTCGAATGCTTGATTCCGGGTACTGTGAAAAAGCGCCACTCAGACAATAGGTAAAATAAAATAGCAGCAATAAAATTTCATAATGATATAGGGTATGAAAGTAAAAATCTCGAAAATACATGCACAAGAAAATGGCTAGAAAAATCATGTAAATTTTTAATGAAAAACCGATGGACAAATTGTATTTACTAAGTGTAATAAAAAATAACAAGAGAAAGACTGGCCACATAGAGGTGTTTTTATTAATTTGCAATCTTTCCATTCTCTTTTTGTCTCCCATCTTGATTTTTCTTTTTTATCAAACCTACTATTAAGCCCTTGATGGGCTTATCTAATAGTAAAATTAAAGTAGAAACTAAAATGATGGTAGATAACATGGCTATAAAAGGGTATTGAGATAATGAGTAGTGTATAAGGATAAAACTTATAGAAAAGAAGAACCCATATGGAATAATAACCTTTGCTAATACCGTTCTTTTTACTGGATTAACCGCGACATAACCAATGAATGATACGATCTCCATAATTAAAACGGCAAAAGCTGAACCAGCCACTGCATAGCTAACGCTCAGATAATAGAAGGACAACAAACCAATAGCGATGGTTATAAACTGTACGATTGTACGCCGGTTCTGTAACCCTCTTGTCGTGAGGCCGTCCGCAATTGCAATGTTAAAGCCTTGTAGGACTATAATAAAGGACAATATTTTTAAGGGTAGCACCGCTGCTCCCCATTCGTCTCCGAATAAAATAGTGACGAGATATTCAGCCAAATAGAATAGGGATAGGGTCATACACAGACCGGTATAAGACATAATTTTCATTTGTAGAATATTTAATCTAGTATGTTCCTCCAACTCGCCTCGGTTGTATCGCTTAAATAAGAGGGGGAAAAATGCGCCTGCAATGACTCCTGGTATTTGATATAGAGCAGAAGGAATCCGATAAGCTACCGCAAATAGACCAACAAGCGTTAAAGGCAGTGTTTTTTCTAACACTAAGGGACCTAATTGAGGGGTTAACATAATAAATAACCCACTGATTAAAAACGGACTAAGGTTTATTAATAATTGTTTTTCAAAAGGAGATTTCCATTTTAATTCCGCTTTTTTGAGAAGTAAATAAAGGCTGTAGAGGCCTCCTGCTAAATAAGAAAATCCATATAAAAATGCTGCTAGATGGACATCTACTTTTAAGCCCATACTCACCGTGGTTGAAACGATTAATGCAATGGCTGAGAAGATTTTAATGGACGCGATAAACTGCATCCTTTCCGTTAATTGAAAATAGGTGATTCCTATACTTTGTATCGCCAAACCAATGACCATGGGAATCATTAAACTATAAATCATATAAAGAATTTGTTGTTCTTGATAAAGAATGTGTATACCGACAAAGAACACCAAAAAGGATAAAAGCAAACATACAACCCGGATCTTAATATAAGAAGAAAATGTAGTACTTAAGCTTCCTTTCTTCGATCCTTCTCGAAGGAAAGTGTTACTTACTCCGAGGTCTGTAAGAAAGTTCATAATCATAGCTAGAGCTAGAGCGACACTAAAAATTCCATAGTTCTTTGAGTTAAAATAATTGGCCAATAATATAAGTGTAATTGCGTTTAAAACATTAGATAGAATTGTACTGTAAAATAAATGGATAATGTTTTTGAAAATAGAATTTTTCTTCTTATTCACTTGTTTCTATCCCCATTTTATGACGATATAGTAGTTGGATTGAGTTGTGGTACAGGTGATTTATCTGTAGTTATAGTAGACTGATTTTGTTTAAGGTAATAGTCATATGTATTCGCAAGTCCCTTTTCAAGCGAATAAACGGGGTGCCAACCCAATTTTTGGATACTCACTTTGTTACATAGTAAACTATCTTTGATGTCTCCATTTTTGGCTGGTTGATAAATAGGGGATAAATCATGTGTGCCAAATGATTGAATAATCGAGAATAATTGATTGATACTTGTACTAGTAGTTGATGAAACATTAAATGTTCCACTTCCATCAAATTCTAACGCTTTTAAATTGGCATTTGCTACATCTTTTACATAAACAAAATCCCTTGTTTGGTAACCATCACCATAAATAACAGGCCGCTTATTGTTAATGACAAGATTTGTGAAGATTGATATAACACCGCCTTCACCACTTGCTGTCTGTCTTGGACCATACACATTACTGTAACGGAGGTTCACATAGTCTAAATCATATAATTCTTTTGCAAGCTCTAGATAATCTTCAGCCGTTTTTTTTGAGGCACCATAAGGTGATAAGGGATGAGTATCATGCGATAAGGTAATTGGCATAACATTAGAGTTTCCATATACAGCCGCTGATGAGGCAAATACAATCTTTTTAACGGCATACTTGTGAGAAAGCTTAGCAATATTTATGGTTCCCATGATATTGATCTGTGCATCATTCGTAATATCTGAAATTGATTGTTGTACACTAACTTGCGCGGCTTGATGAACGACATAGTCCGGCCTAAATGTTTCCATCGCCTTTTCTAGTGAGCCTTCATCTTCTACATCTCCAAAGAAGGGAATGACTTTTGAATGGACATTCTCGGTAGATCCGGTAGATAAGTTATCATAAACAGCCACTTCATAATTATTACGAATTAATGTATCCACAATATGAGATCCAATAAAACCAAATCCTCCGGTTACTAGTACTTTATTCATTCTTCATTACCCCTTTTAATCGATTATCTAGCTCCATTACCAGTAAATACAATGGCCACTGTTCGAAACAAAATCTTGATTTCCATAGCAAGTGAGCGGTGTTGAATATAATATAGGTCGAAATTCAACTTTTCTTTTGGTGTTAAATCATAACCCCCATTTACTTGGGCCCATCCAGTTATGCCTGGTTTAACAAATAAACGATTTTTAAAGCCAGGCAAAAACTTATCAAATTCCTTATAGAAAAACTCTCTTTCAGGCCTTGGACCAATGAGTGACATATCTCCTTTTAAAACATTAATAAGTTGAGGAATTTCATCAATGCGGGTTTTTCGTATAAATGCTCCTATTCTTGTAACTCTAGAATCTTTTTCACTTGCCCATTGTGGCCCATTTTTTTCAGCATCTAAACTCATGGAACGTAATTTAATCATATTGAAAGATATTCCATTTAATCCCAGTCGTTGTTGACAAAAAAAAGGGGAACCAGTTGAGTCAATAGGGATAAGAATACAGAATAAAACTAAAATAGGTGTTAAAAGAAGTAACATAAAAAATGAAATGATAAAATCTATTGAACGCTTTAAAGTAAAATATGATGATGTCGGTATTGGTTTTATCAGTATTTCTTCCTTTCCATCAACTCTAACCTTTGAATCCAATGGTTACCCTCCTTTATTCATGAAATGATCATTGTACCGGTTATTTCATGTTTGCCCCTTTCAAATTGTGTTTTCACATTCACAATCTTTTCTAACTTATCTCTTCCTTCTTGTATCGCTAAAATAATGCCATCACAATGTTTCGCTATGATTTGTGCATCAGGTTTGTTTATACTATCTGAAGTATGAAATAGAATAATATCAAAATGCTCTTTCCACTCCTCAATTAAGGAGGGAAGGGTCTCTAAAGTTAATAATGTCGTTGGCTCATACAGGACTTCACTTGTGGGTAAACAGAAAAGACTATCCTTTATATGTATAGCATGATCCCTATTTTTGGGGTGCTCACCTAAGAGCAAGTTGGTCAAACCAAATGAATTATCGATATTAAACACATGATGTAGAGAAGGTTGGCGAAGATTAGCATCCACTACCAGCACTCGTTTACGCTGTTCAGAAAAGGCAAGGGCTAAGAACGCGGTTGCATTAGCTATATTTTGTGAATGTGTAAGTGATGTAACCATTAATAGTGAATCTTCTTTTTTGAGATTGGATTCGATATTGTTACATATCGAATAAAATTGTTCTTTATTGTTGACATCATTTAGATAAAAGGATTGTTTCCTTGTGAATTTAATAGCCACCATGTTCACCTCGTTCCGTAGAGGATAATGTCTGATAAGGTGTTTTCCGTTTTTTGTTTTTCATTTTTGTATTTAAGTTCACTCTTCCTAACAATGGAAGTCCAAGACGCTCAAGCTCACGATCGCTGTAAGCCGCATCATCAAAGTGCTCTCGAAGAAGTGCTAAACCTATTCCAGCAAAAAAACCTATTACGATGGAAATGGCTATAATAAACTTTGGTTTTGGAAAAAGAAGTTCTGCTTGTTCCATTTCGTTATCATTAAGAATATTAATCTGTTTTACATTTGCAAACTCTTTAAATTTAGTTATGGACTGCATTGCGACAGCCTGTGCAATGGCTTTAGCTGATTCAGGATTAGAATCTTTGACAGTAATAATAATAATCTGCGAATTATCTCTATTGGTAATGGAAACTTGCTTGAGTAACTCATAACTTGAAGTCTTTAGGTTTAACGAATCTTTAACTCCTGTCATAATTTGTGGGCTTTTAATGATATCCATGTACGAAAGAGCCAACTGTCTGTTTTCTTGCACTTTATTTATGGAAGTTTCCTTTTCTCCCATACTTAAAGATCCTGCCAGAACTTGAGTTGAGTACTGATAAGTTGGTTTCATAATGTACATGGACGAAAAAATAACGAAACCAGTAATACAAAGTGTAGAAAGTATAATGATTACTATTCGCTTTTTTAAGATACGTATAAAATCTTTAATTTTTACTTTTTCATTCATCTATTTCACCACTGGTAAGCTTTTACCCTATTTTTCTTTTTACAGGTTTAGGGTTCACGGATATTTCTGTTACTGGTTCTTTTCTTCTAGTAATATACGATCCAAGGTTCATGCATGGTTTTTCAACGAATACATACGCCAATGAAGATAGTAAAAAGGAAAAGAAGAAGGAAAACATTAATATCAAGCCGGTAGGCAACTTATCATAAAATAGGTACATGAATGAGAATAACGAGATGAGATGATACAAATACAGACTATAAGAAATTTTACCGAGAAAAGTAAGTGCTTTAGACCGTAATAATGATGAAAGTTTTAAGGAAGATAAGCTCATAATCATAAAGATACAAACACCACACGATACAACATAGTCCCTGAAAATATAATTGTTTAATAAATCTACTTCACCAATTATTCCTTCGTACATAAAACAAATAAATGCGATCATCAGTACTATAATTTTTACAGTTTTTTTCATTTTGGAAGTATAGTTAAATAGGTCATGGCGATACTTCGCTAATATTGCTCCCAATAAAAAAATAGTTATGTAGTGGAAACTCAAAAGACTGCTAGTTATGTTCAAATTAGAACCAAACAAATATAAAACTATAGTTGATGAAAAACTTAAAAAAATAAGCCAAAATAAGGAGTATTTAAGCTCTTTGCGAATAAATAAAAGTATCAAAAATGGAAAAATGATCGAAATCCTCATTTCGTGAACAAGAGACCATATAACATTGTTATAGGCGTCAGTATTGTAACTTCCGATAAACAAAAGATGTTGTAATAATAGAGCTGGTGTGTCTGATACGGTCCAGGATTTGCTAAACCAGTTACTAATAAACGGCAAATCATTATGGCTTAAAAGCATTTTAGCCAATATAGCTATAATTATTGCTACTAGATATGGTAAATAAATTCGAAAAACTCGTTTTATTAAGTATGTAGGATAATGGAATTTCGCATTATTAATAGATAAATACAAAACAAAACCACTTAATACAAAGAATAGAATGACAGACTCATTGCCGCTACTGAAAAAAAGTCTTAGAGGAGTTTCCTTGAATAAATAGAATATGAAGGGACTGCTTGAATCATACCGATAACTTGCATATGATGGGTATATCATCATATAATGCCCAATTAATACTATAAGTGCAGCTAATCCTCTTAGTGAGTCTAATTCCTCATATCTACTAGACATATTCCCCCTCCATAAGAACCGTTTTTTTTATAATATAGCATTTGTTCGTTATAAAGTATAGTTAGTTCTCTAAAACAGACAAAGGTAGACAAAAATAGACAAAAAAAGTAAAAAGGTGAACCATGGTATCCTAATCTATAAGCAAATTATTAGGGGAAGTTTAAATTTGAATCTACAAGGAAATTCCGGAAAGCTGGTAAATTTCAATCTTCTTGGAATTTGAATTTAAAAAACTTTAAAAAAGTGTAACTGACCAGTTGGTATTTAGGGGAGGTTATATAAGGGATATACAGTTGTTCATTCAAAGTCAGTTTTAAAGTAAAGTGGGGGACGGACAAAACTGTTTATGTCAAAGGTTTATATATAGTAGTTTTTTTATGTTTAGTATATAAAGGAAGAGAATTAGTTATAGCCTGTCATTAGACTAAAGAATATAGACCTTAAGATTATTAAGAAGATATTTGAATTACTTACTAATTAAAACTTTATCGAATAATGTTATAAAGTAATTAATAGTTATCTATTAACAATTGTTAACTTATTAAGTATAATTAATCTCAATATAGTAATTGAAAAGTAAGGACGCAAACCCCAGTTCTAAGGCATTTGCTAGGAGGCTGGTTTACCGCAAAAAGGATGAAATGAATTTATGCCTTTAATTCAAATGAGAGAAATCTGGACACACATTAAATTAATTTGAGTTAAGCTTTTTAAATCAGATAATGGAAGTGTCTTCATCAAGGTTTTTAATCACCATCGTAAGAAGATTATGTAAAATGTTCAATACTCCTGAGAAGGGCAAACCTATTGAAAAGTAGGGACGCAAAATTACAGGTCTAAGGCTATGCTAAGACGGCTGTGTTACCACAAATAGGGTGAAAAAAGAAGATATGCAGAAAAAAATGGATGCTGAATGGGTTTATTTAATTTTGGAAGCAAAAAGTTTAGGGGTTTCCATTCAAGAAGTGCGAGATTTTATTCAGAATGAACAGAACTTGAATAATCAGCCTCATAAGAATTGGAATTAGAAAAACAATAAGATACATATACTTTGAAGGGCTGTTATTCAGCCTTTTTTTTATGAACTGGATTCTACTTTTACCTTTTGTTATAACTTAAAAGCTTGCGGATGATGCGATCTTTTATCAACAAAACTATTCATTTTCGTGGGATGATACCTAAGAGTTTCTTATAGATTAGAACAATATATTGTTAGTTCCCTATAGTATTGTTAGGAAATTGTAAGTACCAATATTTCTATAGAATATTCGGTATAATTAGATATTTTTCCTGACTAGAATGTTCCGGCTCTAAGACTTTTCAACAAGTAGTAAAATATTTAATAAAAAATTAGGATAATAAGTATATAGTACTATTGTAAGCGTTTTCTTATTGGATTAATATGAAGAAGGTAGTGAGTACAAAGAAGCGGTATTATTTAAGAACAGTAAATGGTTTAAACAAATTACAGCCCTGAAAACAGTTCTTTAGCAACAGATAGAGATAGAAAACTTTTTAATGGTGAATGAAACCTTGGACAGTTTAATAGGGTAATTGGTATATTAGAATATTTTGGAATAATGTATTTTGTATGATTTATAGTAGACTATAAAGTGACGAATAGATATAAATGCCCAACAAAAAATAGTGAATAATCACTTAATATTTTTGTGTATTTGACGATACTAAAGTATAAAGATCAAGCTAATAGGACTTCGCAGTAGGCGATGTCAAGCTGCCATCAAAATACGAGGAGAATAATTTGATGACAAAAAATAAATATATTACGTTCGAGGAAGTTTATGAAAAGAAAGAAAGAAGCAAGAAAATTTTTATTGGGTCTTATATTACTATTATTTTAATCTTGATTTCATTATTGACTTTTTTTCTTGGTCGATCATAAGGTGTTTATCAAATAGGGCTGAGAAATCAGTCCTTTTTTGATTTCATTTTCTTTTGTTTTTTACAGCTAATGAACTACAAATATTCAACTGATGATATTAATAATCCGTCAATTATGAACTTTTTGTGATCATATCTTTTAATATTTCTTTAAAAATTCTGATTTAACCCTTTTTGGATTTATTCCGCTTGCTAATGCACTTTTTATATGTGATTATCAATTAAAAGAGCTATATTCCTTATTTTAGAAAAATAGGTTTAGTACAACTGTCTTATATAGTGGCTCTATTCAAATTGGAGTGGATATTCTAATGAATTTTATTGATATATTACTAGATACGTATACAAAAGGCGAGTTTCAGCAGGATGTTACAGTAAATGATCTTGTGGAAGATCTTAAGGAAAAACTAAGCGGTATCATTGAGGAACATGATAGAATATGATCCGTAAGTTCTGTAAGTGGTTAATCCCAGCTTTGTTCGTTTTATGGGCCATGTTAATCTTCTTTTTTTCCTCGCAGACGTATGAGGAGCAAAGGATTTCTCCCTTTTTAGCGCAGTTCAATACTCCGTATTGGTATGAAAAATTCGGTGGTATGGTGGGCTTGAGGTGAGTGTTCATACAGCTGGAGTAGCCGGCTTTCTAGAGTTTTTTATTCGAAAGGGTGCCCATCTTATTATCTTTTTTGTGTTCGGTTTTTTGACGATTTGTGTTTGGCGCACTTTTGTAAAAAACAGCGTTATTACGTTTTCAGGTGCTCTTTTGTGTGTCCTTTTTTATGCTAGTGGGGACGAACTGCATCAAAAATTCACAGGTGGACGTACCCCCTTGTGGCAGGATGTTATGCTTGATACATTTGGTGGGTTGCTAGGCATTCTATGCTTTCTTATAATAAATCGACGGCGAAAGCGTCATTGAACTATTTCCCCTTTATACTTCAGCTCCGAAATCTCCCATGAAACCGTACCCATACAATACCTAAGAAGTATGTCTAACAACATGCTTCTTTTTTATCGTTTATCCCATATATATTAAGCAATGACCTTTGTGAAGGTGATGAAAGATGAAAAGACAAAATAAGAGTCCAAAAGGAATATTGGCAAGTATGCTCCTAGTTTTAGCTGTAGGAGGTTGTATCATTTTTCTTTGGCCGAGTGGCCCTGTACGCTTGGTGGAGGATTTTTATGAGTATGAGAGTGGGGCGGAGTTCGGGAAGTCATGGGATTTATTAAKTTCTGAAATGAAGCTACGGTTCCCGAATCGAGGCGATTATGTGCAAAATCGGGCCCATGTTTTTATGTCGCATATGGAAGTGGAAACCTTTCAGTATGATGTAGGGCGATCTAAGAAAGTGAAGAACTGGAGCCTGGCTAAGGATGGAAAAGTGCATACAACTGCCTATATGATTCCTGTAACACAGGTCTTCGATTCTCGCTTTGGCGTGTTTACAATAGAACAGAATTGCTATGTGGTAAAGGAAAAAGGCGAATGGCGTTTGTTATGGGATTATCGTTTTGAATAGATTCCTCTCCTTTTTCGAGGTTTAAGATTCCTTTAATTATTGAAAATGGAGAGGGTATATACCTAGGAAATCAACAGTTTTCCTTCTCATGAAACATATTTCATTTTAGAGCGATCACTGATAGCTTTCAGAATAAACATTTTGTCCTGTTTGCTTAGCATTGTCCAACTACCTGCCTTGATTTTCATACAATTCACTCCTTTTATGATATAGAATATGAAGGATATTTAACATAATTTCGTGTCCAAAGAATAATAGTGTCTAGTTATAAAAATGGCTCAAGTGGAAGAAAGGAATATTCAACTCATACTAGATTATACCGTCTTTTTGACCCTAATAAACAACAAAGATTCCAACAAATCTCTACAATTGATGTCCGTTTTTTGTCAGAATATTGGACGAAGAAAATGAAAAAGCTGTCTGGATGCGGGTCCAGACAGCTTTTTTATTATTTATTATTTTATGGCTAAATGTTCTTTTAATTCGGTTTGAACTTTTTCTTGTTCTTCTTCCGACACAATATAATAGTAGATCCCGTCGATTTTCGTTCCAGTGCCATTAATGGATGATTCGGAAATGTCTTTGCTTGCGGCCCGGTAGTTCTTTTGGATGTCCATCATGTCATCAAACGTCAAATTTGTCTGAATATTTTTACTTAGTGCACCGAAAACTTCATCGTATTTCGTCAACGATGAAATGCTTGCGCCTTCCCTGATAACAGCCTCGATAATGGAGCGTTGTCTGGATTGACGGCCAAAATCACCATTCGGATCATCATGTCTCATTCGTGCATAACTTAGCGCATCTTTCCCATTAAGGGTAAGCGTACCTTTTGCAAAATGAACACCATCAGAGCTGAAGTCCAAATTATTTTGCACAGTCACACCGCCGACTGCGTCAACGATATCCTTAAAGCCTTCCATATTGATCTTCATATAGTAGTCAATCGGAATATCGAGGAAGTTCTCGACAGTATCCATTGACATTTCAGCGCCGCCAAATGCATACGCGTGGTTGATTTTATCCTGTGTACCGTGTCCGACAATCTCGGTGCGTGTATCACGCGGGATGCTCAGCATTTTAACCGATTTCTTTTGTGGATTAACGGTTAAGACGATCATTGTATCAGAACGGCCTCTGTCGCCATCTCGTTCATCGACACCGAGCATGAGTATAGAAAAGGGCTCCTGATCTGATAGGGCAAGGTCCTTAGTTCGTTTATCCGTGTTACGGTCTATGGGCGTATGCATCGTGTCTACAGTTTTTGTTAGGGCATTCCATACGGAGAAGGCAAAGGCCCCACCGCCTAATATAATAAGAAGGACGACAATTCCGACTACTTTCAGCCATGTTCGTTTCTTTTTCTTCTTTTTTTCGTTTCTCATATCTTACTTCCTTCCTCGTTTTGTAATCACTTAGTCTATTATATTTAATTTCAGTTTAAAAGAATAGTTTATTTTGTTATTTTATAATACCTTTGACAATTTTTGGTGTTATTGTGTACTATGTAACTAACACAGTGGTGAAGGGGTTGAGAAGTTGAATTCATTTAAAGGATTGATGAAAAAGGAGTGGCTGATTGGGAAAAATGCTCTGCTCTGGCTGTTGGTTGTACAAGGGGGTTTAGTGTTCATTTCTTTTTTAGCATCCAGGTATTTTGAAGTTGCAGGTCTTTTTTATATGTGCACATGGTTGATCATGATTATGCAACCGTTTATTATGGTCTCTCTGATTTTTGGATGTTTGAATTCTGACGGGAAGACACAGTTATGGATTTACAATCCTCAGTCGTCGGCGGTTTTGCTTGGAAGTAAATTATTGACGAGTGTCCTGTTTCAAATGGTTTCGATTATTTTTTCCTCCTGTCTTATTTTTGTGGCATCGACGATACCGGTGAGTTATTTTCAGGCAGACTTTCAGGTGGAAAATAAGTTGGGAATAATGGGCTTACTTAAGATAGACGCGTTTATGTTAA